>NZ_JBMGQR010000020.1:0-61469 GCF_049059935.1 Solicola agrisoli
CCAAGAAGACCACCAAGGGCGGCTTCTACCCCAAGGGCGTCAACGGCGAGGTCAACACCTCCAACAACTGACACGCCGAGCTCATGTCGCGGCCCCCGGCACCGTCTGGTGCCGGGGGTCGCGGCGCGTCGCGTGCCAGGCGAGCGCGGCGAGCACGGCCACGAGCAGCGTCGCCCCGACGTTCACGAGCAGGGTGGTCACCGACCGCCCGCCGTCGACGGGGTCGACCACGAAGCCCCCGAGCGCCCGTGAGAGCAGCACGCCGACGGCCAGGGCCGCGACGTGCCGGTCCGTCCAGGTCGGGCTCCTCCCCCACCGCACGAGTGCGACGGCGAGCAGGACGAGACCGGCCACCGTCGCGACGAGCGCCGGCCAGACGATCGACCAGCCCAGCGCGGACTCCACCGCCGCGCCGACCGCCACCAGGAGCCACGGCGGCGGCGGACGCCAGGCGCGGCGCCCCCGCTCCCCCGTCGGCCACAGCGCGGCGACGAGCAGCGACGCGACGACGGCCGAGGCTCCCACCAGCTGTCCGGTGGACAGCTGCGGACCCTCGGACGTGAGGTGGTCGGCGAGGACGATCCCCGCCGCGGCGAGGTACAGACCGCCGAGCCCGAGGGCCGTCCACGCTCCGAGCCACGGACGACGACCGTCCCGCGACACCACCGTGACGACCGCCAGTGGCGCACCGAACGACGCCACCGTGTGCCCCAGGACGAACGCCACCGCCGCGTACGCCGAGAGGTCGAGCGCCGGGACGTACGTCGGCCGCCACAGGTCGCTCCAGCCCTCGAAGCCCCGGTAGTCGGGGTTGACGACGCTCTGGTCGACCACGACCGCCTGCAGCACGCCCAGCGCCGTGACGAGCAGCAGCAGGGACGGCCAGCCGAGACCCCGGCGCACCACCAGCTCGCGCACCAGCAGCGCGGGGGCGCCGTACAGCGGGGCGAGCACCAGGAGGCCGGCGGCCAGGGTCGGCAGGGCGGCGGCCGAGACGTCGTACGCCGACAGGTACTCCGCGCACACCGGCGACAGCAGCAGGACGGCGAGGACCGGGAGCCAGCGGGTGCGCATGCGGCCAGTCCAGCACCGGCGGTGCCCACCCCGCCACGGCCGGAAGTCGGGCGGCGGCCGCCGGAAGTACTAGCGTCCCCGGGGTGACCACGGACCTCTTCGAGCACCTGGACGTCGTCGACCTCGACCTCGGTGGGACCACCGTCCACGCCCGGTCCGGCGCCGGTCACGACCCGGTCCTGCTGCTGCACGGCTGGCCCCAGACCCACGCGATGTGGCACCAGGTGGCGTCGTCCGTGGCACCCGACCACGCCGTCGTCGTCCCCGACCTCCGCGGTTACGGTGCCTCGCGCACGACCGGCGACGACCGCACCTTCCGCGCGATGGCCTCGGACGTCGTGGCGCTGATGGACCACCTCGGCCACGACCGCTTCCACGTCGTGGGGCACGACCGCGGCGCCCGCACGGCGCACCGGCTCGCGCTCGACCACCCCGGACGGGTCGCGTCGGTGATGCTCCTCGACGTCCTGCCCACGCTCGACGTCTGGCGCCTGATGGACTCCTGGCTGGCGCTGCGCTACTACCACTGGACCTTCCTGGCCCAGCCCGGCGGACTGCCCGAGCGGCTGATCGGCGGCGACCCGGTCACCTACCTGCACCAGGCGCTCGGCGCCCTCGGGGCCGGGCCCGACGTGCTCGACCCCCGCGCCCTCGCCGCCTACGAGGAGGCCGCGCGCGACCCGGCCGTCGTGCACGGCTGGTGCGCCGACTACCGGGCCGCCGCGCACGAGGACCGCGAGCACGACGCCGCCGACCTCGGCCGCACGGTCGACGTCCCCGCCACCGTCGTGTGGGGCGCGAAGGGCGTCGTCGGTGCCCAGGAGGACCCGCTCGAGCGGTGGCGACGGTGGTTCCCGCGGGCCACCGGCACGTCGGTCGACGCCGGCCACTTCATGGTCGAGGAGCGTCCCGACCTGCTCGTGCCGCTGGTGCTCGAGCACCTGGCTCGCCGCTGAGGGTGGGCGCAGAGGGGATCGAACCCCCGACCGCCTGCTTGTAAGGCAGGAGCTCTACCGCTGAGCTATACGCCCGGGCGACCTGCTGCGCAGGCGCGGCGTCACCCTAGCGTCTGGCCGGGCGCAGCGGGTGGAGCAGGCATAGGCGTGGCCGCTGGCGTCTCGGGTCACCAGCGGCCACACGGACGATCATGACACACCGGGACCGCCGGCGCGAGGGTCAAATGCGAGCAAACGGGCTCACCGGGCGATATCGGCCAAGGCACGCAGATAGGCACCCTGGTCGCGGGCGTCGGGCAGACCGTTGTGGATCTTCCAGCGGACCACGCCGTCGAGGTCGATGACGAACGTGCCGCGCGTGGCGCACCCCCGTCGCTCGTCGAAGACGCCGTACCGACGCGACACCTCGCCGTGCGGCCAGAAGTCGCTCAGCAGCGGGTGCGACGAGCCGAGCTGGTCGGCGAAGTAGCGCAGCGCGAACCGTGAGTCGCACGAGACGGCGAGCACCACCACGTCGTCGCCGCCGAGCCCCTCGACGTCGTCGCGGACGGCGCGCATCTCGGCCGAGCAGACCGGCGAGAACGCGAACGGGTAGAACAGCACGACCACCCGCTTGCGGCCGCGGAACGACGACAGGCGCACACGCTGCCCGTGCTGGTCGTCGAGCTCGAAGTCGGGGGCCCGGTCACCGACGTCGACCACGTGGCTCCCCGTCCCCTCGGCTCAGTCCTTCGACAGCTCGCGCTTGAGCACCTTGCCCGTCTCGTTGCGGGGCAGGCCGTCGATGAAGCGTACGTCGCGCGGCACCTTGTACCGCGCGAGGTGGGTCTTGACGTGGGCCTTGATCGCGTCCTCGTCGGCGTCCTGACCGGCCTCGAGCACGACGTACGCCGCCAGGCGCTGGCCCCACTCGTCGTCGTCCACCGCGACCACGGCGCACTCGGCCACCGCCGGGTGCCGGGCGATGCAGTCCTCGATCTCCTGCGGGTAGACGTTCTCGCCGCCCGAGACGATCATCTCGTCGTCGCGCCCCTCGACGAAGAGCAGGCCGTCGTCGAACCGTCCGAGGTCGCCGGTGGCCATCCGGCCGTCGATCACCGGCTTGGTGTCGCCGTTGGTGTAGCCCTCGAACTGCGCGCCGTTGGAGACGAAGATGCGCCCCGTGCCGCCGTAAGGAACGGGCTCGCCGTCGTCGTCGTACAGCGCCACGACGGTGCCGATGGGCGGCCGGCCGGCGGTGCCGGGACGGGCCCGCATCTCGCCGGGCTGGGCGATCGTCGCCCACGCGCACTCGGTGGAGCCGTAGGTGTTGTAGAGGTTGTCGCCGAACGCGTCCATCCACCGGGTGGCGAGGTCGCCGGGCAGCGCGGACCCGCTGGCGGTGACGACCTTGAGGCTGGAGGTGTCGTAGCGCTCACGGACGTCGGCGGGCAGCTCGAGCACGCGCGAGAGCATCACCGGGATGACGACCGCGACCTCGCACCGCTCGCGCTCGACGGCGGCCAGGAAGTCCTCGGGGTCGAAGCGGCGCCGCAGCACCAGCGTGGAGCCCAGGAGCATGGCGAGGTTCAGGTGCGCCCAGCCCCAGGTGTGGAACATCGGCGCGGCGACGAGCATGCGGCTCTGGTGCCGCAGCGGGATGCGCGAGACCAGCGCCCCCGCCGCGCTGAGCGAGCCCGACGCACGGTTGGCGCCCTTGGGCGTGCCGGTGGTGCCCGAGGTCAGGATGACGCTCCGCCCCTCCTGCGTGGGGGGCTCGAGGTCGCCGGTGGCGACGCCCTCGACCAGGTCGCCGACGTAGCGCGCCGCCGACGGCTCCGCGTCGTCCTCGCGCCAGGTGAGCAGCCGGGGCAGGTGCGCGGGCACGTCCTCGACCACGGGAGAGAACTCCTGGTCGTGCAGGACGACGACCGGCTGCTCGCGCTCGAGCAGCTCGACGGTCTGCGGCCCGGAGAAGGCGGTGTTGAGGTACAGGATGCGTCCACCGAGGCGCGAGACCGCGATGGTCGACAGCACGAACCAGCGGTGGTTGCGGGCGAGCAGCGCCACCCCGTCGCCCTCGCCGACGCCCTCGCGGGCCAGGACGCGGGCCAGGGCGTTGGCCTGCTCGTGCAGCTGAGCGAACGTCAGGGACCCGGCCTCGTCCTCCACCGCCGCCGCACGGGGCATCCGCGCCGCGAGCGAGGCGAACCCGCCCGCGGGCCCGGTGCCCCAGCGGGTCAGCGCCGCGCCCAGGCGCACGAGCGTCCGCGGGCCGTAGGGACGGACGATCCCCGTCGACGCGAGCGCGGACAGGCTGGACAGGGCCGCACGGGGCCGGGTCGTCCCGGGCCCCAGGAGCTCATGGGTCATGGCGTTCCCACCTGCAGAAGTAAACGGGAGTTACACCATAGGCGGGCAGGGTGTCGCGTCACAACACGTTGCGGGTCACACCGGTCAGCGGCGCTGCCCCTTGGGCGCGGCGAGACGCGTCGCGGCCCAGTCGGCGCCGGCCGACGAGGTCGTCGTGGTCACGAGGCCGGCCACCGGGGCCGCCTCGGCGATGTCGGCGTTGTCGACGTAGCCGTCGCGCCCCACCTTCGGGGTCAGCAGCCAGACGCCACCGCCCTCGTCCAGGTCGCGCAGGGAGTCCACGAGCGCGTCGACGAGGTCTCCGTCGCCGTCGCGCCACCAGAACAGGACGCCGCTGACGACGTCGCCGTACTCCCCGTCGACCAGCTCGTTGCCGGTCACCTCTTCGATCGCCAGACGGAGGTCGTCGTCGACGTCCTCGTCCCACCCCAGCTCCTGGACCACAGTCGAGGGCTCGAAGCCCAGGTGCTGCGCCAGCTGAGGTCCGTCCGCGTCGCGCGCGGTCGCGCTCACCCGTGCCTCCTTGCCTCCTCGACCGAGGGCCGAGGCTCCGCCGCCCGGCCGGGCGGCTCTGGCGGCTCACACTAGCGCCACCACCTGGGGAGGTGGCGCACTTCGTCCCAGATTCGGCCCGCCGCGGTCCTACCAGTCGGTAGGGATGAAAGGTGGCGGGCGCGGTGACAAGATCGATGTGGGCCGCATCACGCCGCGGCCCGACCGTCGCACCGGAAGGACGACCGTGGCCACATCGTCGGACCGACCCCCCGTCATCCACGAGGGGCTGCCCACCCAGCTGCCCGACATCGACCCCGACGAGACGACCGAGTGGGTCGACTCCCTCGAGGCGATGATCGGCGAGCGCGGACGCGACCGCGCCCGCTACGTGATGCTGCGCCTGCTGGAGCGCGCCCGTGAGCGCAACGTCGGGGTGCCCGCCCTGCGCAGCACGGACTACATCAACACCATCCCGCCCGAGCGCGAGCCGTGGTTCCCCGGCAACGAGGAGATCGAGCGCCGCATCCGGGCGTACATCCGCTGGAACGCGGCCGTGATGGTGTCGCGGGCCAACCGCCCCGGTCTCGGCGTCGGCGGCCACATCGCGACGTACCAGTCGGCGGCGAGCCTGTACGAGGTCGGCTTCAATCACTTCTTCCGGGGCAAGGAGCACCCCGGCGGCGGCGACCAGGTCTACATCCAGGGCCACGCCTCCCCCGGCATCTACGCCCGGGCGTTCCTCGAGGGGCGGCTCGAGGAGTCCCAGCTCGACCGCTTCCGCCAGGAGGTCTCGCACGGCGCCGGCCAAGGCCTGTCGTCGTACCCGCACCCGCGGCTGATGAGCGACTTCTGGGAGTTCCCCACCGTCTCCATGGGGCTGACGGCGATCAACTCGATCTACCAGGCGCGCTTCAACCGCTACCTGCAGCACCGCGGCGTCAAGGACACGAGCGACCAGCACGTCTGGGCGTTCCTGGGCGACGGCGAGATGGCCGAGCCCGAGTCGCTCGGCGCCATCGGCGTGGCCGCCCGTGAGGAGCTCGACAACCTCACGTTCGTCGTCAACTGCAACTTGCAGCAGCTCGACGGACCCGTGCGCGGCAACGGCAAGATCGTCCAGGAGCTCGAGTCGACGTTCCGCGGCGCCGGCTGGAACGTCATCAAGGTCGTGTGGGGGCGCGAGTGGGACGACCTGCTCGCCCGCGACGTCGACGGCGTGCTCGTCAACCAGATGAACCGCACGCCCGACGGCCAGTTCCAGACCATCTCGATCGCCGACGGCGCCTACGTCCGCGACACGTTCTTCGGCGCC
Organism: Solicola agrisoli; assembly: GCF_049059935.1. NCBI lineage: Bacteria > Bacillati > Actinomycetota > Actinomycetes > Propionibacteriales > Nocardioidaceae > Solicola > Solicola agrisoli. The sequence goes on from NZ_JBMGQR010000020.1 coordinate 6,190, forward strand.
GACGAGCGCCTGGCGAGGCTGGTCGAGCACCTCAGCGACTCGCAGATCGAGAAGCTCCCCCGCGGCGGCCACGACTACCGCAAGGTCTACGCCGCGTTCAAGGCCGCCACCGAGCACGTCGGGCAGCCGACCGTGATCCTGGCGCACACCGTCAAGGGCTGGACGATCGACTCGCTGGAGGGTCGCAACGCGACCCACCAGATGAAGAAGCTCACCAAGGACGACCTGAAGAAGTTCCGCGACCGGCTCTACCTGCCGATCAGCGACGCCCAGATCGACGACGCGGACGTCGCGCCGTTCTTCCACCCCGGACGCGACCACGAGCACATCCAGTACATGCTCGACCGCCGCAGGCAGCTCGGCGGGCCGGTGCCGCGCCGCGTCAACCGGTCGGCGCCCCTGACGCTCCCCGGCGACGACGCGTACGCCGAGCTGCAGGCCGGCTCCGGCAAGCACCCCATCGCCACGACGATGGCCTTCGTCCGGCTGCTGCGCGACCTGGTGAAGGACCCCGAGATCGGCCACCGCATCGTCCCGATCGCCCCCGACGAGTACCGCACCTTCGGCATGGACTCGATGTTCCCCACCGCCAAGGTCTACAGCCCGCACGGGCAGACCTACGAGTCCGTCGACGGCAAGATGCTGCTGGCCTACAAGGAGTCCGAGCGGGGCCAGCTGCTGCACGAGGGCATCAGCGAGGCCGGTGCCATGGGCTCGGCGATCGCGGCCGGCGGCTCCTACGCCACGCACGGCGAGCCGATGATCCCGGTCTACATCTTCTACTCGATGTTCGGCTTCCAGCGCACCGGCGACTCGATCTGGGCGATGGCCGACCAGCTGTCCCGCGGGTTCCTCGTCGGCGCGACGGCCGGCCGGACCACGCTCACCGGAGAGGGCCTGCAGCACGCCGACGGCCACTCGCCGCTGCTCGCGGCCTCCAACCCGGCCGTCGTCCACTACGACCCGGCGTGGGGCTTCGAGATCAGCCACCTCGTGCGGTCCGGGCTGGCCCGGATGTACGGGTCGACCGACGAGCACCCGCAGGGCGAGGACGTGATCTTCTACCTGACGGTCTACAACGAGCCGGTCGTGCAGCCACCTCAGCCCGAGGGCATCGACGTCGAGGGCATCCTGCGCGGCGCGTACGTGTTCCGCCGGGCCCAGCTCGACGACGAGCACGCCCCGCGCGTGCAGCTGATGGCCTCGGGCGTCGCGGTGCCGTGGGCGCTGGAGGCCCAGCAGGTGCTGGCCGACGACTACGGCGTCGCCGCCGACGTGTGGTCGGTGACGTCGTGGAACGAGCTCAACCGCGAGGCCGTCGACGTCGAGCGGTGGAACCTCAACCACCCCGACGCCGACGCGCGCGTCCCGTACGTCACGTCGCTGCTGGCCGACGCCCCCGGACCGGTGGTCGCCGTCAGCGACTTCATGCGGGCCGTCCCCGACCAGGTCTCGCGGTGGGTGCCGCAACGGTGGCAGTCGCTCGGCACCGACGGGTTCGGCTTCGCCGACACCCGCGCGGCCGCCCGTCGCTTCTTCCAGGTCGACGCCGCCTCGATCGTGGTGAGCGCCCTGCAGACGCTCGCCGCGCAGGGCGACGTGAAGCCCGCCACGGTCGTGGAGGCCTACGAGCGCTTCTCGCTGGGCGATCCCACCGCCGTCGCGGGCGTCCCGCAGGAAGGGAGCGACGCCTGAACGCCCGGTGACCGGCAGGTGATCGTCGCGCGGCGCGCCGGGTTGCCCCGCGCCGTTAGGATGCCCCTGTGGTTACCCGGGAAGAGACGCGTGCGGGGGGTCCCGCCGGGGCCTCGTTCCTCGCTCGCGCACGCGCATGGCCGTACACGTTCTCCGTCGTCTTCTCGGCGGTGGTGCTGGCGGTCACGCTGACGTCGGCGCAGCTGCTCGACCTCCCGCTGCGCGACCCCGAGGGATTCCTCGGCCCGGCCTACGTGCGTCTGCCGGTCATGGGCCTGTCGTTCGTCGCGGGCGGCATCTTCCTCCAGGCGCTGTGGCGCGCCCGCTCGTGGCGCGTGTGGCCCGAGGCCGTCGCGATCGTCAGGAACGAGTGGACCTGGCGGCGCCTGGGCTACATCGCCACCGGCCTGATCATCTTCTACATCTGCTACGTCTGCTACCGGAACCTCAAGAGCTTCCTGCCGTTCGTCCGTCCCGACACGATCGACGACCACTGGCTGTTCCGGGTCGACTACTTCCTGATGTTCAACCACCCGCCGGAGCGGATCCTGCACGGTCTGCTCGGCACCGACTACGCCGCGCACGTCCTGGCGTTCGTCTACGTCAGCTACCTGATCGTGGTGCCGGCCTCGCTCGCCGCGATGCTGGTCTGGAGCCGCGACCTGAGCCGCGGCGCCTGGTACGCCACCGCGCTCTGCCTGAACTGGATCCTCGGCGTCTGCAGCTACTACATCTTCCCCTCGCTCGGCCCGGCGTTCTCCGAGCCGCAGCGCTACGCCGACCTCGCCGAGACGTCGGTCACCGGCCTGCAGCGCAGCCTGTTCTCCGCCAGGATCGACGTGCTCGACGACCCGTGGGGCACCGAGAAGATCCACGGCATCGCCGGGTTCGCGTCGCTGCACGTCTCGGTGGTGTTCACCGTGTGCATCTTCCTGCACCGGATCGGCGCCCACCGCTACCTGCGACGGTTCGTCTGGGTGTACTTCGCCCTGACGGTCACCGCCACGATCTACTTCGGCTGGCACTTCATCGCCGACGACGTCGCGGGCGCGTTCATCGCCTGGCTCTCGGTCTACATCGGCGCGATCGTCACCGGCAACGCGTCGGTGTCCGCCCGCAACCGCAAGCGCGAGGCGGCCGGGCTGGCCGAGGGATCGGCCTGAGCCTCAGGCGGTGACGCTCGCCGTCACCGTGGAGAGCTGGGCGCGGTCGCCGCGCTTGAGCATCTCGCGCCAGCGGCCGCGGTGGTACCGGGCCGGGGCGTGGCCGTCGACGAAGTCGACCAGCGTCCGGGCGAACCGCTCGGGGTGGTCCTTGTGCGGGAAGTGGCCGGAGTCGGCGAACACGTGCACCTCGGAGTCGGCGACGTGGGTCGCCGCGGTGAAGGCGTGCCGGGCGGGGATGACGTGGTCCTGCTCGCCCCAGACGACGCAGAGCGGGACCAGCTGGGCCAGGTAGGCCCGGTCGGTCATCGACAGGATCTGCCCGCGCCAGTCGACGACGTGGCTGGTGACCGTGCGGATCGCCCGTCGCCCGTCGGGGTCGCACATCGCCGAGTAGACGTCGGCGACCTCGCCGAGGTCGCGCGTGTAGGACGAGCCGGTGGCGGCCAGCGCCCGCAGGGTCCCGCGGACGAACGGGCGCAGCGGGGCGGCAGCGGCCGCGGCGGTGACCAGGGCGGCGCCGGGGACCGTCAGGGCACGGATGAGCGGCGAGACCTCGGCGCCGAGGCCCCCGGGGGCGACCAGGCAGATCCGCTCGGTGCGCTCGGGGAACTGGTAGCCGAACTGCATGGCGACGCCGCCGCCGAAGCTGTGGCCGACGACGGTGACGCGGTCGATGCCGAGCACCGTCAGCAGGTCGCGCATGCCGTTGGCGTAGCCGGCGATCGAGTAGTCGCCCTGGGGCTTGTCGGACGCCCCGTGACCGAGCAGGTCGGGCGCGAGGACCGTGAAGTGCCGGGACAGCTCGGGCAGCACCGGCAGCCAGGTGCTGGAGTCGCACCCCAGGCCGTGCAGCAGCAGGAGGACGGGACCCTCGCCGGCCATCCGGTACGCCCGGCGGTGCCCGTGGACGACCACCTCGCGCACGGCGAACGGGTCTGCGGCACGTGCGACGTCCATCGGAGCTCCCGAGGTCGGCGCCGGTCGCCCCATGCAGCCAGCGGTCGACCCACGATAACCGCACGTCCACCCGACGGCAGCCGGACGGACACACTCGGACGGCCCTCGCCCTAGGCTGGCGGCGTGGAGCAGGTCGAGCGGGAGCGGTGGGCGGAGGTCCTGGAGGGGTCCCTCGGCGAGCTGACCACGTCGGCGATCGCCCGGATGGACGCGACGCTCCCCTGGTACGCCGCCCTCGACGCGCAGCACCGCTCGTGGATCGGCGCGATCGCGCACGGCGGCATCTCGGGCATGATCGACTGGCTGCGCTCGCCCGCGCCGTCGTCGGACGCGACGACCGACCCGTTCGGCAGCGCGCCCCGGGCGCTGGCGCGCGTCGTCACCCTCCAGCAGACCGTCGCCATGGTGCGCACCACCATCGACCTGGTGGAGTCCAAGGTCGAGGACCTCTTCGACCCCGCCGACCACGACCCGATCCGGCTCGAGATCGCCCTCTACGCCCGTGAGCTCGCCTTCGCCGCGGCGGACGTCTACGCCCGCGCCGCCGAGGCCCGGGGCGCCTGGGACGCCCGCCTGGAGGCCCTGGTGGTCGACTCGGTGCTGCGCGGCGAGACCGACGAGACGATCTCCTCGCGGGCGGCCGCCGTGGGTTGGTCGGCCCGGGGCGCGGTCGCGGTCGTCATCGGCGACGCCCCGACGAGCACGCCCACCGACGGCGGCACCGGCGGCGTCGTGGAGTCGGTGCACCGCGCCGCCCGGCTCGCCGGGCTCGTGGCGCTGTCGTCCGTGCAGGGCGACCGGCTCGTCGTCATCCTCGGCGATGTGGACGACCTCGACAAAGCCGGGACGAGCGTCGCGGGGAGCTTCGGACCCGGCCCGGTGGTGGTCGGGCCGCGCGCCGACGACCTGCGCACGGCGTACCGATCGGCCCGCTCGGCGACCGCCGCCTGGCGCTCGGCGAGCGCCTGGGTGGGCGCGCCGCGCCCCGTGCAGGCCGACGAGCTGCTCGTCGAGCGCTCCCTGGCCGGCGACGGCCACGCACGCCGGGCCCTCGCGCAGGACGTCTACCTACCCCTGACCAGGGGTGACGCACCTCTCGTCGACACCGTGCGGACGTTCTTCGACTCCGGTGCGTCCATCGAGGGCACCGCCCGCGCCCTCTACGTGCACCCCAACACCGTGCGGTACCGCCTGCGCAAGGTCGCCGAGGTCACCGGCCTGCGCCCCACGCACCCCCGCGAGGGCTACACCCTGCGCATCGCCCTGACGCTGGGGAGGCTCCTGCGTCCCGAGAGCGCCGACGACGCCGACTTGTAGGAACCCCACAACAAAGTGGTTGCGGATTTCGTCGGGTCGACGAGCGCACGAACCGGCGCGTAACCGCCAGGGTGGATCTCGTGCTCGTGATCGTCGCCCCCGGCCAAGGTGCCCAGACACCCGGCTTCCTCACCCCGTGGCTCGAGGACCCGTCCTTCGCGGGCCGCCTCGAGTGGCTGTCCACCGTCGCCGGCCTCGACCTCGCCCACTACGGCACGCAGGCCGACGCCGAGACCATCCGCGACACCGCCGTGGCCCAGCCGCTGCTCGTCGCGACCGGCATGCTGTCGGCCCTCGCCCTGTTCCCCCACCCCGGCGACGCGTTCCAGTCCGTCGGCGCGGCGGCCGGGCACAGCGTCGGCGAGATCACCGCGGCCGCCGGCCTGCGCGTCATCACCGCCGAGCAGGCGATGGTGCTGGTGCGTGAGCGCGGCAAGGCGATGGCCGAGGCCTCGGCCCGCACGCCCACGTCGATGACCGCCGTGCTCGGCGGCGACCGCGACGAGGTGCTCGAGAGCCTGGAGCGCCACGGCCTCACCGCCGCCAACGACAACGGTCCCGGTCAGGTCGTCGCCGCGGGCACCGTCGAGCAGCTCGAGGCGTTCGGCGACGACGCCCCCGCCAAGGCCCGTCTGATCCCGCTCAGCGTCGCCGGCGCCTTCCACACCGAGCACATGGCCCCGGCCGTCGAGCACCTCGGCCGCCTGGCCCGGTCGGTCTCGACGCACGACCCGCGCACCAAGCTGATCTCGAACCGCGACGGCCACGTCGTGCACGACGGCGACGACGTCCTCCGCCGCATCGTCACCCAGGTGGCCAACCCCGTCCGCTGGGACCTGTGCATGGACACCATGCGCGAGCTCGGCGTCACCGGCATCCTCGAGGTGCCGCCGGCCGGCACGCTCACGGGCATCGCCAAGCGCGCGCTCAAGGGCGTCGAGACCTTCGCGCTCAAGACCCCCGACATGCTCGACGACGCACGCGCGTTCGTCGCCAACCACGCCGAGGGCGCGTCGGAGATGGACGCGAGCCCCACCTGGCGCCTGCTCGTCTCGCCCGCCAAGGGCACCTTCGCGCTCGACCCGGCGCTCACGTCGGGCGCGGTGCTCTCCGCCGGCCAGACCGTCGGCGTCGTCACCAGCCTGCGCGACCAGATCCCGGTGAGCGCACCGCACGGCGGCACCGTCGTCGAGCTCCTCGTCGAGGAGGGCGACCCGGTCGCACCCGGCATGCCCCTCGTCCGCCTGCACCCGGAGGCCGGCCAGTGACCACGCTCCGTCCCCGCCCCGCCGACCGGTTCAGCAAGGTCACCGGCGTCGGCGCGTACCGTCCGCGCCGCCTGGTGCCCAACTCCGAGATCGTCGACAAGATCGACTCCAGCGACGAGTGGATCCGTACCCGCTCGGGCATCGAGACCCGCCGCTTCGCCGGCGACGACGAGACCGTCCAGTCGATGTCGGTCGCCGCGTCCCACCAGGCGATCAAGCAGGCCGACCTCGACCCGTCCGACATCGACTGCGTCATCGTCGCGACCGTCTCGCACCTGATGCAGACCCCCGCGGTGGCCACGATGATCGCCGACGAGCTGGGCTGCACGCCCGCCGCGGCGTTCGACATCTCCGCCGCCTGCGCCGGGTTCTGCCACGGCGTCGGCCTCGCGTCCGACATGGTGCGCGCGCGCACCGCCGAGCACGTGCTCGTGGTGGGCGTCGAGAAGCTCTCCGACATCACCGACCCCCACGACCGCGGCTCGGCGTTCATCTTCGCCGACGGCGCGGGCGCCGTCGTGGTGAGCGCGTCCGACGTCGCGGGCATCGGGCCCACGGTCTGGGGGTCGGACGGCTCCAAGCACGACCTGATCACCATGACGCAGGCCTGGGACCACGTGTGGGATGCCGAGGAGGACGACCGCACCTGGCCCACGCTGACCATGCAGGGCAACGCGGTCTTCCGCTGGGCCTCCTACGAGATGGCCAAGGTCGCCCGCGAGGCGATCGAGGCGGCGGGCATCACGCCGTCCGACCTCGACGCGTTCATCCCGCACCAGGCCAACAACCGCATCACCGACACCATGATCAAGGCCCTCGGACTGCCCCCCACGGTGGCCGTGGCCCGCGACATCATCGACGCCGGCAACACGTCCGCGGCGTCGGTCCCCCTGGCCATGGAGCGCATGCTCGCCGACGGCCAGGCCCGCAGCGGCGACACCGCCCTGCTCATCGCCTTCGGCGCAGGCCTCGCCTACGCCGCGCAGGTCGTCACGCTCCCTTGACCTGCACCACGGCGCGGGACTCCTCCCACGCCGGCACCACCACGACTCCCCTCCCGGGACACCCGAAAGGACGCGCCTGATGGCCACCACCGAAGAGATCCGCTCCGACCTCGCCGAGATCGTCAACGAGGTCGCCGGCATCCCCGCCGACGACGTGCAGCTCGACAAGTCGTTCACCGACGACCTCGACGTCGACTCGCTCTCCATGGTCGAGGTCGTCGTGGCCTGCGAGGAGAAGTTCGACGTCAAGATCCCCGACGACGAGGTCAAGAACCTCAAGACCGTCGGCGACGCCGTCGCGTTCATCGAGCGCGCCCAGGCCTGAGCCTCACCACCCCGTCGCCGCCACACCCGAGAACGCGAAGAGGAATCGATCGATGAGCCAGACCCGCATCGTGGTCACCGGACTGGGGACGACGTCCCCCGTCGGCGGTGACGTCGCCAGCACCTGGGAGGCGCTCCTCGCCGGGCGCTCCGGCGTCGCGCCCCTGGAGCAGGACTGGGCCCAGGAGCTGCCGGTGAAGATCGCGGCCGAGGTCGCGGTCGAGCCCACCGAGGTGCTCGAGCGCGTCAAGGCGCGTCGCCTCGACCGGTCCTCGCAGTTCGCGCTCGTGGCGGCGATGGAGGCGTGGGCCGACTCCGGCCTCGCCGACGGCGGCGTCGACCCCGAGCGGCTCGGCGTCTGCCTGCCCTCGGGCATCGGCGGCGTGCAGACGCTGCTGTCGAACTACGACGTGCTCAAGGAGAAGGGCCCGCGCCGGGTCTCCCCGCTGTCGGTCCCGATGCTGATGCCGAACGCGCCGGCGGCCAACGTCGGCCTCTACGTCGGCGCCAAGGCCGGCGTCCAAGCGCCGGTCTCGGCGTGCGCGTCGGGCAACGAGGGCATCGCGATCGGCATCGACCAGATCCGTCTGGGACGCGCCGACGTCGTCCTCGTCGGCGGCACCGAGGCGGCCATCCATCCGCTGCCGATGGCCGCGTTCGCCCAGATGATGGCGCTGTCCAAGCGCGAGGGCGACCCCACGGCCGTCTCGCGCCCGTGGGACACCGGCCGCGACGGCTTCGTCCTCGGCGAGGGCTCGGCGGTGCTCGTCATCGAGTCCGAGGAGCACGCCAAGGCCCGCGGAGCGAAGATCTACGCCGAGGTCCGCGGCGCCGGCATCACCGCCGACTCCCACGACATCGCCCAGCCCGACCCCGAGGGTCGCGGCGGCGCCCGTGCGATCAACCGCGCGCTGCTCGAGTCCGACCTGTCGCCCGCGGACATCCGGCACGTCAACGCCCACGCCACGTCGACCCCCAAGGGCGACGTCGCCGAGGCGATCATGCTGCACGCCACCCTCGGCAAGGCGGTGGAGGACGTCGTCGTCACGAGCACCAAGTCGATGACCGGCCACCTGCTCGGCGGGGCCGGCGCGCTGGAGTCGCTGGCCGTCGTGCTGGCGCTCCACCACCGCGTGGTTCCCCCGACGATCAACCTCGACGACCTCGAGCCGGGCGTCGACCTCGACATCGCCACCAAGCCCCGCGACCTCCCCCAGGGCGACTTCGCGGCGCTGAACAACTCCTTCGGCTTCGGCGGCGCCAACGTCGCCGTGGCGTTCTCCACCTACGCCTGAGGCGGACCCGATGACCACTGCCACGCCCGAGACCAAGGCGAAGCCCGCCAAGCTCCCCCGCGAGGAGGACCCGCGCAACCCGAACCTGCGGCTCGCGGCCCTGTTCGACGAGGGCTCCCTCGAGCTCATCACCGAGGACGACCTGTCGGGCATGCTGTCCGCCATCGGCACGGTCGGGGGCACCAAGGTCGTCGCGTTCTGCTCCGACGCCACCGTCATGGGCGGGGCGATGGGGCACGACGGCTGCAAGGCCGTGGTCGCCGCGTACGAGCGGGCGATGCTCGAGCAGGTCCCGATCATCGGGCTGTGGCACTCCGGCGGCGCCCGGCTGGCCGAGGGCGTGCTCTCGCTGCACGCCGTCGGCGAGATCTTCCACGCCATGACCAAGGCGTCGGGTCGCATCCCGCAGATCTCGGTCGTGCTCGGGCCCGCCGCGGGCGGTGCGGCCTACGGCCCCGCGCTCACCGACATCGTCATCCTCGGCCCCGAGGGCCGGATCTTCGTGACCGGCCCCGACGTCGTCCGCTCGGTGACGGGCGAGGACGTCGACATGCTGCGCCTCGGCGGCCCCGAGCCGCACGGTCGCCGCTCCGGCGTCGTCCACGTGCTCACCGACTCCGAGGCCGAGGCCATCGACCGGGCGAGCGTGCTGGCCCAGCTGCTCGGCAACCAGGGCACACTCGTGCCCGGCGACGTCGAGGACATCGACCTCGCCCGCTCGCTGCCGGAGTCGGTGCGGCGCGCGTACGACGTGCACCCGCTCGTCGACGACCTGCTGGACGACGGCGAGGTCGTCGAGCTGCACGGCCGCTGGGCGCCCAACATCACCACCACGCTGGGCCGTCTCGGCGGACGCACGGTGGGCGTCATCGCCAACAACCCGCTGCGTCTCGGTGGCTGCCTGGACTCGCTGTCGGCCGAGAAGGCCTCGCGCTTCGTGCGGATGTGCGACGCGTTCGGCGTGCCGCTGGTCGTCGTCGTCGACGTGCCGGGCTACCTGCCGGGCGTCGGCCAGGAGTGGGACGGCGTCGTCCGTCGCGGCGCCAAGCTGCTCCACGCGTTCGGCGAGGCCACCGTGCCCCGCGTGACCCTGGTGACCCGCAAGTCGTACGGCGGCGCGTACATCGCGATGAACAGCCGCTCGCTCGGCGCCACGCGCGTCCTGGCCTGGCCGGGCGCGGTCGTCGCGGTCATGGGCGCGGTGGCCGCGGTGCGGATCCTGCACCGCCGCCGGATCGCCGAGGTCGAGCCCGACATCCGTCCGCAGGTCGAGGCCGAGCTGGCCGCCGAGCACGAGCGGATCGCCGGTGGCGTCGACAAGGCCGTCGAGATCGGCGTGGTCGACGAGATCGTCGAGCCGTCGCACTCGCGCCGGCGGATCGCCGAGTCGATCGCCGCCGAGCTGGCCTACCCGCCGGTGCGCGGCCAGCACGGCAACATCCCGCTCTGAGAAGGCTTGTCCGGGCTGCCATGATGGGGTCGTCGCCTGGGTGGGAGGAGCCGTCGCGTGGAGTTCAGCCGTAGGACCGACGCGGGCCGCCGCAACCAGCTGCTCGTCAAGGTCGTCGTGGGGCTCGTGCTCGTGGGCGCGGCGATCGGCGTCTTCGTGGGCATGGTGAGCGCCACCGTCCTCGACGCCGTCGGCATCAAGGCCACCGACCCGCCGCCACCCACCCCGTCGGCGTCCGCGTCGGCCGCCCCCTCGGCCGCGGCCAGCGTGACGCCCACGGCTGCGCCGACGACCGAGGCCCCGGCCCCGCGTCCCCAGCCCCGCATCGAGGCCTCCCCCACCGACGCGTCACCGGGCGAGCGCGTGACCCTGAGCGGCGCCTTCCCCGACCTCGACGGCGGCACCGCCCTGCAGGTGCAGCGTCAGGAGGGCGGCAAGTGGACCGACTTCCCGGTCAACGCCCGCACCAAGGACGACGGCACCTTCTCCACCTACATCCTCACCAGCCGCGCCGGCGAGCAGCAGTTCCGGGTGTCCGCGGGCGAGACGGCCACGCCCCCCGTCACGATCACCATCGGCTGACAGCACCGGTGTCGGGCCGATCTGAGTGGTCAGGCGCCCGCCGGGCAAGGCGCGGACGGTGAAGCTGGGCCGGGTTTGCCCTGCGAACCGGCCGCAACGCCGCCAGGCGGGATGCCAGGGCGCTCAGATCACTTGGTGGAGCCACTTGACGGGGGCCCCGTCGCCGGCGTGGCGGAAGGGCTCGAGCTCGGCGTCCCAGGGGGCGCCCAGCAGCTTGTCGACCTCGAGCTCGAGGGTGGTCTCGCCGAGGGCGGCCTTGACCATGGCGGCCTTGAGGCGGTCCTCGGGGATCATGATGTCGCCGTGCAGACCGGTGACGGCGTGGAAGACGCCGAGGTCGGGCGTGTAGGAGTAGCGCGCGCCCTCCGAGCCGGCGGTGGGCTCCTCGGTGACCTCGAAGCGCAGCTTGCCCCAGTCGCGGAGGGCCGACGCGATGGATGCGGACGTGCCGACCTTGGCCTGCCACGAGAACTCGCACCGGTAGGTGCCGTGGGCGGCGGGCTGCGGGGTCCACTGCAGCGGTGCGGGCATGCCGAACACGCCGGCGACTGCCCACTCGATGTGAGGGCACAGTGCCGACGTGGCGGCGTGGACGTACAAGACGCCCCGGGTGGCGGTGCTCATCTGTGCCTCCTGGATCGAGAGTCGCCTTCCCCAGCGTTCCTCGGCCCCTCGGGCACACACGAGCACCGGCCCGTTGCGACCATCCTAGCCACATTCGCCCGGCTCGTGCCACGCCTGTGGGCGTGTCACGCTGGGAGCGTGCAGACACAGGTGACCCACGTGCCCGACGCGTCCCGCTTCGACCTCCTGGTGGACGGCGAGCGCGTCGGCCTGCTCGACTACGCCCGCGACGGCGACACCTGGGCGCTGACCCATACCGAGGTCGATCCCTCCCTCGGTGGACGCGGTCTCGGCGCCACCCTCGTCCTCGGCGCGCTCGAGGCCATCGACGCCGAGGGCGGCTCGGTGCTCCCCCTGTGCCCGTTCGTCCCTCGCGTCCTCCGCGACCACCCCGAGCACCTCCACCTCGTCCCCGAGGCGCAGCGCCCCCGCTTCGGCCTCTAGCCCTCCCCCCTCCGCCCGCCCCGCTCCGCCCTCCCCCGACCGCCGAGTGGCGCAAGTTCGGGGTCGACACGCGGTGGCCGGCCCGAACTTGCGCCACTCGGGTCGGCTTCTGCGCCACTCGACGGGACGGCCCGCACCGGCGACCACGCCCGATCCGCAGGCGACGTCGAGCTCCCGCCGTCGTCGCTCGTCGCGTCCCTGACGTCGAGTGGCGCAAACGTGCGGACGAGTGGCGCAGATCCGGGGTTCCTGACGGCGTGTCGGCCCGATCTTGCGCCGCTCGGCGTGAAGGGGCGGCGAGGGGAGGGTAGGCTGCCCTGGGTCACGGCGGGACTTCTCCTGCTCCCGGCGAGAGGCACCAGGCGATGCTCGGCAACTTCCTGATCGGCTTGCGCGAGGGCCTCGAGGCCAGCCTGATCGTCAGCATCCTGATCGCCTACCTGGTCAAGAGCGGGCAGCGGTCGGCGCTGCGCTACATCTGGGCCGGCGTCGCCGTCGCCCTGGCGCTCAGCATCGGTGCGGGCGCGCTGCTCGAGTTCACCTCGCGCGACATGACGTTCGAGCAGCAGGAGCTGCTGGGCGGGTCGCTGTCGATCGTCGCGGTCGGGTTCGTCACCTGGATGGTGTTCTGGATGCGCGGCGCCGCGCGCGGCATCAAGGCCGAGCTGCAGGGCCGGCTCGACGACGCCCTGCGCCTCGGGCCGCTGGCCCTGGTGTCGGTGGCGTTCCTCGCGGTCGGCCGCGAGGGTCTGGAGACGGCGCTCATCCTGTGGGCCGCGTCCGACACCGCCACCAACGGCACCACGCCGCTGCTCGGCGCGCTGCTGGGCATCGGCGTCGCGGTCGCGCTCGGCTACCTGCTCTACCGCGGCGCCCTCAAGATCAACCTCGCGGTGTTCTTCCGCACCACCGGCGCGCTGCTCATCGTGGTCGCCGCCGGCGTCCTGGCCTACGGGGTGCACGACCTCCAGGAGGCCCGGTTCCTGCCCGGCCTGAACGACCTGGCCTTCGACGTCAGCAGCACCATCGACCCGTCGGGGCTGGTCGGCACGATCCTCAAGGGGACGATCAACTTCCAGCCGAACCCGACCGTGCTGCAGGCGGTCGTCTGGGTGTTGTACCTGGTGCCCACCATGGTCCTGTTCCTGCGTCCGCCGAAGCAGAAGGCCCCGGTCAGCGCGACGGCCGGCGCCGCCGGACAGCCCGGCTGAGCACCCACGCCAGCACCAGCCCGACAGCCGCGCCCGTCACGTTGGCCGCGACGTCCGACACCGACGGCGTGCGTGCCGGCAGGAACGCCCCCTGGACGAGCTCGATGACGGTGCTCAGCGCCGCCGCGACGGGGAGCCACGCCCACCAGCGCCAGCGGGGCGCCGCGAGGCTGCCGAGCAGCGTCAGGGGCACGAACAGCAGCACGTTGGTGACGACCTCGACGCTGCCGAAGGTCGCCAGGCCCGCCGGGACGCCGTTGTCGCGCAGCGCGGCGAGGATGTGCTCGATGCTCGAGCTGGGCAGCCCGTTGGACGGCTCGAGGACGATCACCGCCACCACGGCGAGGTAGAGCACCAGGGCCGCGGCCGCCAGCCGCGACGTCCAGGTCATCGAGCGAGCAGGGCCTGACCCCAGTACCCGTCCGCGGTCAGCCCGCCGGGGCACGCGAACACACCGGACCCGACGTGCGTGACGTACTCGTTCATCAGGTCGTTGGACGGCCCGGCCAGCGAGCGCTGGATCGGGACGAACCCCGTGGCGGGGTCGTCCTGGAAGCAGATGAAGAACAGTCCCGCGGCCAGCTGGCCGAGGTCGTCGTTGCCCTCCACGAAGTTGTAGCCGCGACGCAGGATCTGCGCGCCGCCGTTGAAGTCCGGGTGCGCCAGCCTGACGTGGGACTTCAGCGCGATCGCGGGCTCGCCGTCGGCAGCCTTGGCGTCGAAGTCGGGCTCGTCGAGCTCGTCGCCGCCCGACATGGGCCCGCCCGAGCCCTTGGTGCGGCCGATGATGTTCTCCTGGCCGGCGAGCGACTCGCGGTCCCAGGTCTCGATCCGCATCATGATCTTGCGGTTGACCATGTAGCTGCCGCCGACCATCCAGTCCTGGTCGGCGTCGTCGCCCACCCAGACGTGCTCGTCGACCACCCGGGTGTCCTCGGACTTGATGTTCGCCGTGCCGTCCTTGAAGCCGAACAGGTTGCGCGGCGTCGCCTGCGCCCTCGACGTCGACGACGTGCGCCCGAAGCCGAGCTGGGAGTACCGGATCGACACCACGCCGAACCCGATGCGCACCAGGTTGCGGATCGCGTGGACGGCCACCTGCGGGTCGTTGGCGCACGCCTGGACGACGATGTCGCCGCCGCTGACCTCCGGACGCAGCCGGTCGCCGCTGAACGCGGGCAGGTCGACGAGCGCCGCGGGACGCTTGGCGGCCAGCCCGAAGCGGTCCTGGCCGTCGGCGGTCTCGAACAGCGACGGCCCGAACCCGATCGTCAGGGTGAGGGCCGACGGCGGCAGGCCCTGGGCCTCGCCGGTGTCCTCGGGCGGCACCTCGGCGGGTCCGGCGACCGAGCCGAAGTCGCCGACGTCGTTGCCCGAGCACATCTTGCGCGCGGCGGCCGTCCACTCCTGCAGCAGCGCGTCGAGCTCGTCGCGGTCGGTGGTGACGACGTCGAACACGGCCAGGTGCAGCCGGTCCTGCGCAGGCGTGGTGATGCCCGCCTGGTGCCTGCCGTCGAACGCCACCGGCATCGCGGCCGGGTCGGGGGCGGCGGACGGGGTGTCGGCGGTGGCCGAGCGGGTGACGTAGCCGAGCCCCCCGCCGACCGCGAGCGCGCCGGCACCCGCCCCGCCCAGCAGGGCGCGGCGGGACAGCCCGGGACGTCGCTCGGTCACGGTCGCGTCCTCACTGGCTCGCGGCGATGACGCCGGCGACCTTGCTGATCGGCTCGCTCAGCGCGGCGACGCTGTCGGAGAGCTCCTTGACCTGCGGCTGCGTCAGCTCGTCGTAGAAGACCCAGGAGCCATCGGCCTTCTGGTACTGGTTGAGCTCCTTGTCGAGCGCGGCGAAGCGGGTGTCGAGCTGCTTGACGAGCGCGGGGTCCTGCTTCTCCAGGACGGGGCGCAGCGACGAGATGGCCGCCTGCGAGCCCTCGATGTTGGCCTTGAAGTCCCACAGGTCGGTGTGGCTGAACTCGTCCTCCTCGCCGGTGATCTTGCCGGTGGCGACCTCGTCGAGCAGGCCCTTGGAGCCCTGCGCGAGCTGCAGCGCCGTCAGCGGCTGCTCCTTCGAGCGCTTGACGACCTCCTTGACGTTGGCCAGCAGCTGGTCGGCGTACGGGCCCATGCCGTCGGTGTCGTTCTCGACCCAGAGCTGCTTCTCGATCCGGTGCCAGCCGGTGAAGTCCTGACCGGGCTCGACGTCGGGCTCGCGGCCGTCGGTGATCGGGTCGAGGTCGCCGAAGATCTCCGCGACGGGCTCGATGCGCTCCCAGTAGGTCCGTGCGCGCGGGAACAGGGCCTTGGCCTCGTCGACCTTGCCCGCCTTGACCGCGTCGGTGAACTTGGTGGTCTCGGTGACCAGCGCGCCGGTCTGGCTCTGGACGTAGCGCGAGTAGCTGCGGGCCGCGGCCTTGAGCTCCTCGGAGTCCGAGAGCTTCGTGGCGGCCTCACCGCTGACCTTGATGTCCTGACGGATGCCGTCGCCGATCATGCCCGGCTTGCAGGCGCCCTCGTACGTGCCGCGGTCGAGGTCGACGACGAGGTCGCGCGACAGGCCGGGGCCGATGTTCTCGACCTCGCCCATGATCCGGTCGCCCTCGGCGTACACATAGAACTCGGTGGTCTTGTCGCCCTCGTTCTTGACGGTGAACGTGGACGGTCCGGCCTCGAGCGAGGTCTTGCTGACCGTGCACGCGTCGTCGGAGGCCGCGACGGTGACCGCGCCCGAGCTGCTGCCCCCGGCCGCGGGCTCGGGGTCGGTCGCACAGGAGGCGAGGGCGGGCAGCAGGGCGAGCGCGGCGATGCCGGCGCCGAGTCCGCGCAGGGATGCGGTCATGACGGTCCTAGGGGTGCGGCACCGACCCGCGAGTCAGTGAAGGTGAGGCAAACCTCATCAGTGTAGGACGGCACCGGACCTGTCGGTCAACAGGTCCGGCGCGTCCGTCGGTGTGACCCTCGTCCACCCGCCCGGTCGACTGGCTCGCCCAGCGATCCGCGCAGGTCCTCGTCCGTCCTGGCCAGACGTCCGCTAATCGGCACGCACTCCTTGTCGCCGCACGTCAGACGGGCTTAGGTTCACCCCAGCAGTGACTTCGGTCACACCAGACACTCGCGCTCGGCGCGCAGGAGATGAGGCAGTCAGATGACGGATCGACCAGCTTCGAGGCACCCACGGCGTCTGAGCACGAGGTACGTCGCGCGAGGTCTCGCCCTCGTGCTCGCCGCGGGCGGCCTGGCCGCGTGCGGCGGCGGTGACGGCGGCGTCCCCGTCGTGAACCTCTACGGCGGTGCGGCGGCAGCGGGGTTCGACAAGATCATCGCCGACTGCAACGACCAGGCCGACGGCGAGTACCGCATCGTCGGCAACCTGCTCCCCAGCGACGCCGACGGCCAGCGCGAGCAGCTCGTCCGCCGTCTCGCGGCCAAGGACGACGGGCTCGACCTGATCGGCATGGACGTGGTGTGGACCGCCGAGTTCGCCGAAGCCGGCTGGATCCGCGAGATCAAGGGCGCCGACAAGACCGCCGCCACGGAGGGCACCCTCGCCCCGACGATCGCGACGGCCGAGTGGAAGGACAAGCTCTACGGCGTCCCGAAGCACACCAACGTCCAGCTGCTCTGGTACCGCAAGTCGCTCGTCCCCACCCCACCGACGACGTGGGACGAGATGATCGACATGGCCAAGCAGCTCAAGTCCGAGGGCAAGCCGTACCAGATCGGCTTCACCGGCTCGCAGTACGAGGGCTACGTGGTGGGCTTCAACACCATCCTCTCCTCCTACGGCGGCGAGCTCGTCAACGCCAACAGCACCGAGGCCACCGTCGACGGCAAGACCGTCCAGGCCCTCGCGCTGATCAAGAAGTTCGCCACCTCCGGCGTCGCGAGCGCCTCGCTCTCCAACAGCCAGGAGCCCGAGGTCTTCGCGCAGATGCAGCAGGGCAAGGCCGCGTTCATCCTCAACTGGCCCTACGTGCTCAGCGCCATGCGTGACGCCGGCTCCACCGACAAGCAGAGCCAGGAGGTCTACGACGACCTCGGCTACGCGCCGTACCCGTCCGTCGTCGCCGGCGAGACGCCCAAGGTCACCCTCGGCGGCATGAACTACGGCATCAGCACCTACAGCAAGCACCCGCGCGAGACCCTCGACGCGGCCATGTGCCTGCGGACGCCCGAGCACCAGCTGCAGACCGCGCTGGAGGCGGGCGACCCGCCGGTCAACGAGGCCGTCTACTCCGAGCCGGAGTTCACCAAGGCCTACCCGCAGGGGCAGGACATGCTCACCGAGCTGCAGGTGGCCTCGTCGCGGCCCATCTCGCCGCTCTACCAGAACATCTCGACGATCGTGTCCACCACGTTGTCGCCCCCGGCGCAGATCCAGCCGGACAAGACCGCCCGCGAGCTCAAGTCGTCGATCCAGGACGCGCTCGAAGGAAAGGGAATCCTGCCATGAGCCAGACCCTGAACCAGCCGGCCGCCGAGGGGGTGGTCGACGACGGCACCAAGATCGCCCAGCAGCGGCACAGCGAGGGCAAGAGGGCCGAGCGACGCCTCGGGCTCCTGCTCTGCGCGCCAGCGGTGATCATCATGCTCGCCGTCACCGCGTACCCGATCGTCTACGCGTTCTGGCTGTCGCTGAACCGGGCCGACCTGCGCACGCCCGACGCCAACCAGTTCATCGGCCTCGACAACTACGTCACCGTGCTGTCCAGCCCGATCTGGTGGACCGCCTTCGGCGTGACGATGTTCCTCACCGTGCTGGGCGCGGCCATCGAGCTGGTGCTCGGCATGGTCCTGGCCATCGTCATGCACCGCACGATCGTCGGACGCGGCCTGGTCCGCACGTCGGCCCTCGTGCCCTACGCGATCGTCACGGTCGTCGCAGCGTTCTCGTGGCGCTTCGCCTGGACCCAGGACCTCGGCTGGCTCGCCGGCGACAACGCCCCGCTGACGGGCATGTGGAGCTCGCTGTGGATCATCCTGCTGGCCGAGGTCTGGAAGACCGTGCCGTTCATGGCGCTGCTGCTGATGGCCGGCCTGGCGCTGGTGCCCGAGGACCTGCTCAAGGCGGCCTCGATGGACGGCGCCAGCACCTGGCAGCGGTTCTGGAAGATCACCATCCCGCTGATGAAGCCCGCGATCCTGGTCGCCCTGCTGTTCAGGACCCTGGACGCGTTCCGCGTCTTCGACAACATCTTCGTGCTGACGAGCGGGGCCAACAACACCTCGTCGGTCTCGATGATCGGCTACAACAACCTGATCGGCGGCCTCAACCTCGGCATCGGGTCGACGATCTCGGTGCTGATCTTCCTCAGCATCGCGATCATCGCGTTCATCTTCATCAAGCTCTTCGGAGCAGCAGCCCCCGGAGAAGGAGAGAAGCGATGAGCACCGCCGTCGAGACCCCCCGCCGCAAGCTCGCGTGGAGCGGCGCGAACATCATCGTGCTCGTCTACGCGTTCATCCCCGTCATCTGGATCATCTCGCTGTCGCTCAAGGACAGCGGCTCGCTGAACGACGGCAACTTCCTGCCGACGTCGCCGACCAACGAGAGCTACGCCCAGATCTTCAGCAACGGCGACTTCCTCAGGGCGCTCGTCAACTCGATCGGCATCTGCGCGATCGCGACGGTGGCCGCCCTGGTCTTCGGCACGATGGCCGCCTACGCGATCGCCCGCCTGGACTTCCCGGGCAAGCGGCTCATCGTGGGCGTCTCGCTGCTCATCGCGATGTTCCCGCAGATCGCGCTGGTGACGCCCCTGTTCAAGATCGAGACCGCGATCGGCATCTTCGACACCTGGCTCGGCCTGATCATCCCGTACATCACCTTCGCGCTGCCGCTGGCGATCTACACCCTGTCGGCGTTCTTCCGCGAGATCCCGTGGGAGCTGGAGAAGGCGGCCAAGATGGACGGCGCGACGCCGTTCCAGGCGTTCCGCCGGGTGATCACGCCGCTGGCGATGCCGGGCGTCTTCACCACCGCGATCCTGGTGTTCATCGCCTGCTGGAACGACTTCCTGTTCGCGCTGTCGCTCACCTCGACGTCGCGCTCGCGCACCGTCCCCGCCGCGCTGTCGTACTTCCAGGGCGCCACGACGTTCGAGGTGCCCACGGGCCCCATCGCCGCCGCGGCCGTCGTCATCACGATCCCGATCGTGATCTTCGTCCTGTTCTTCCAGCGCCGGATCGTCGCCGGCCTCACCTCCGGCGCCGTCAAGGGCTGACCGGCCCGCGCCCACCGACCTTCACACCACCTAGGAGCAGCTGTGGCCGAGATCAACCTCCGCAACGTCGTCAAGCGGTACCCCGACGGCGCCCTCGCGGTCGACAACCTGAACCTGGACATCGCCGACGGCGAGTTCATCATCCTCGTGGGCCCGTCCGGCTGCGGGAAGTCCACCACCCTCAACATGGTCGCCGGCCTGGAGGACATCACCACCGGCGAGCTGATCATCGACGGCAAGGTGGTCAACGACAAGGCACCCAAGGACCGCGACATCGCCATGGTGTTCCAGTCCTACGCGCTCTACCCGCACATGACCGTCGGCGAGAACATGGCGTTCCCGCTCACGCTCGCCGGCGTCGACAAGGGCACGATCAAGAAGAAGGTCGACGAGGCCGCCCAGCTGCTCGAGCTCACCCAGCACCTGGACCGCAAGCCGGCCAACCTGTCGGGCGGCCAGCGTCAGCGCGTCGCGATGGGACGCGCGATCGTCCGCAGCCCGAAGGCCTTCCTGATGGACGAGCCGCTGTCGAACCTCGACGCCAAGCTGCGCGTGCAGATGCGCACCCAGGTCTCGCGCATCCAGAAGACGCTGGGCACCACCACGCTCTACGTCACCCACGACCAGACCGAGGCCATGACGCTCGGCGACCGCGTCGTGGTCATGCGCGGCGGCATCGTGCAGCAGGTGGGCTCGCCCACCGAGCTCTACGACCACCCGCGCAACCTCTTCGTGGCCGGGTTCATCGGCAGCCCGTCGATGAACTTCCTGCCCGCCGAGGTCAAGGGCGACCACCTCGTCAGCGCGCTCGGCGAGGCGCTCATGCCCGACCACGTGCGCCAGGCGGTGCACGGCCAGGCGTCGGGCAGCGGCGTCGTCCTCGGCCTGCGTCCCGAGCACTTCGAGGACGCCCGGCTGGTGCCCGACAAGCCCGGTGCGACCTTCCAGGCGCAGATCGACATCGTCGAGTCGATGGGCTCGGACATCTACGCCTACTTCTCGGTGGCCGGCCACAAGGGCGCGCAGTCCGCCGAGCTGGACGAGATCGCCCGCGACGCCGGCCAGGACATGTCGGCGATGGGTGACGAGGTCACGGCCCGTCTGGACGCCGGCGCGCGCGTGCAGTCCGGCGCCCCGGCCACGCTCTGGTACGACACGTCCAAGCTGCACGTCTTCGACGCCGAGACGGGCGCGAACCTCACGCTCGGCGCGGGGGCGCACAGCGCGGTCTGACCGCACTGCCTGGAGGGACCGGGGAGGTCATCGGCGCTGCTCGCGCAGCCGCCTGATGACCTCCTCGTTCCACACGTGGGCCCGGATCAGGTGGTACCGCTCCCCCGCCACCCGGATGTAGGCGTCGCCGTCGGTCTCGCGACGGTCGACCAGGTCGGCGTCGCGGATCAGCGCGATCGTGGGGCGGAACTCCTCGTCGAACCAGCGACGAGCGACGACGTCGCGGTCCAGGTAGGTCTGCTCGCGGTGCATGAGCCGGCACCCCCAGGCCTCGACCATCTCGGCCAGCAGCGCGCTGCGCACGGGCTCGGTGCACGCGATCGCGTCCTGCTCCTCGGGCGGCAGGGGCACCCGCTGGTGGAGCAGCCGCCGGAAGTGCGTCGCCTCGACGTCGGTGCGTCCGTCCAGCCCGGCCGGATCGACCGTGGTCTCGATCTCGGTGACCTGGGCCTCGATGCTGTTCAGCCCCATGGCGCGGGCGACGGAGACGCGGTGGTGGCCGTCGCGCACGAAGTAGCTCGAGCCCACCTGGTAGACCTCGATCGGCGGGAACGCCTCCCCGCGACGGGCCGCCAGCGCCAGGCGCTCCCACCGCTGGCGGTGACGCCCGGAGGTGGGACGGAAGCGGTGGTCGAACTCGCGCATCTTGTCGACCGAGCCGACGATCTTGTCGATGTCGATCACCTGGAAGCCGCGGTTGCGCGAGCTGCGGGTGCCCAGCGCGTCGACGATCTCGGTGAACGACAGCGGCTGGACGGCGACGTCGTCGTCGCGGCGGATCCAGGCGGCGAGCGCCGACATCACCTGCCGGCGACGGACCCGCAGGAAGTCGCTCTCGGCATCGGCCCGGGGCGAGCCGGTGTCGCGTGCCACGCCGACCTCGCCCTCAGCCGACCCGGACGGGCAGGCCCGCGGTGAGCGGCTCGATCTCCAGCACCCGGTAGGGGATGACGTTGCGCAGGGTCGTGCGGCCGAGCGTGCGGTCGGGCATCGTCCGCCCGTACGGGTGGATGTGCCCGTGCAGGTGCCAGGTGGGCTGCACCTCCAGCAGGAACGGGACGAGCGCCTCGATGCCGACGTGCGGGCCGTCGTCGCCGTCGCCCAGGCCGAGCGGCGGCGCGTGCGTGACGAGCAGGTCGAGGCCACCGGGGCTGCGGCGGTCGTGACGTCGCACGCGGCGCGCCAGGCGTCGCAGCCTGCCGCGGTACTCGCGCTGGCTGTACTGGTGCGGGCCGGGGCGGTAGCGGACGCAGCCGCCGAGACCGGCGATCCGCAGGCCGGCGAGGTCGGCGACGTGGCCGTCGAGGTGGGTGACGCCGTGGGGTCGAGGGGCGTCGCACGGCAGGCCTGCGACGGTGTGCAGCCCGCTGCGCGAGACGCGGCTCGTGGCCACCTCGGGGTCGTGGTTGCCCGGCACGAACACCACCGGGACGTCGACGCTGGAGGCGATGAACTCGACGTAGTCCCAGGGCAGGTCACCGGCCGCGACGACGAGGTCGGGCGCGACGTCGCGGGCCTTGGACCGCCAGAAGGACTCGACGGTCTCGTCGGCGACGGCGAGCACACGGACCATGCGCCCCACTGTAGTGGCGCGCGTCACAGCCCGACGCCTAGACCGTGCGGGCGGTGACCACCTCGAGCACGGCGGTCTCGAGCGCCCGTCCGAGGTCCATCGCCGACAGCGTGGCCACACGGGTGGCGAGCGGCAGGTCGGACGTCGCGACGGCGCGCACCTGCTCCTTGAGGTCGAACTCGATCTGGGCGCGGTCGAGCAGACCGAACAGGCGCGCGGCCACGTCGTCCTCCCCCAGGGACGGGTCGGGGCCGAGGCGGACGGTGAAGGCGGCGTCCGACGCCACGGGGCCGACCTCGACGCTCGTGCCCCGGGCGTGGTGCGCGACGACGGCGTCCACCCCGGCGCCGTCGACCTCGACGACCGGCTCGACCGCGGCGTCGAGGCGCAGGAACGTCACCGTCCAGCCGCGCTCGGACGGTGCGCACGAGCGGTCGCCGGTCGACGGACCGACGCTGAGCACGCCGGACTTCTGGTCGAGCGAGATCGGGGTGAGCAGTCGCTGCGCGGGGGTGCGGCCGTCGTCCTCGACCAGCTCGAAGGCACCGTCGGCGCCGACGACCACCAGCACCTCGAAGGACGCCGGGTTGTCCGTGCCGTTGCCGGGCGACCCGGCCCCGTCGAGCGGGACGATCGCGCCGGGCGCGGCGAGGACGGGGATGGCGTCGGGTCCACGGTGCAGGACGACCTCGCGGTCGCCGTCGTAGACCTGCCCGCCGAGGACGTCGACCCAGGTGCCGGACGGCAGCCACGCCCGCACCGAGCCGGTCTGCGTGCGCACGTCGTGCTTGCTCGTGATCGGCGCGACCAGCAGCTCGGTGCCGAAGGCGAACTGGTTGGGCACCTCGTACGCGGCGTCGACCGCCGGGTGCAGGTGGTACATCGGCTCGACGATCGCGCGCCCCTGGCCGGCGGCGCGGTGGTTCATCGTGTGCAGGTACGGCACCAGGCGGTGGCGGAGCCGCAGGGCCTGGCTCATCGCCTCGCGCGCCACCGGCCCGAAGCGCCACGGCTCCTTGGTGTTGAACGGGTTGGAGCCCGAGTGCAGTCGCAGCACCGGCGAGAACACGCCCAGCTGCACCCAGCGCGCGGCGAGCTCGTCGTCCTTGTACCCGTGGAAGTGGCCGCCGACGTCGTGGCTCCACCACCCGTAGCCGATGTTGGTCGCCGTCGCGGTGAACTCGGGCTGGAAGTCCAGGGACTCCCACGACACGACCGTGTCGCCGGAGAACCCGACCGGGTAGCGGTGGCTGCCGGGGCCGGCGTAGCGCGAGAACGTCAGCGGACGGCGTCCGTCGCGGGCGCTGTCGAGGAAGTGGAAGTGGTTGAGCACCCACAGCGGGTCGATCCCGGGCACCTTGGAGTACGGACCGGACTGCCAGTCGATCCACCAGAAGTCGACGCCCTCGTCCTCCAGCCGGCGGTGCAGCACGTCGAAGAAGGCGGCGAGGAACTCGCGGTCGGTGACGTCGAACGCGATCGGCTCGCCACTCGCGGCGTCGCGTCCCAGTGCCTCGCACATCGCGGCGTACGCGTCCTCGTAGGAGCGGACGCCGTCGGCGGGGTGGACGTTGAGCGTCACCCGCAGCCCACGGGCGTGCAGGAAGGCCAGGAACTCCTCGGGGTCGGGGAAGAGCTCGCGGTTCCAGGTGTAGCCCGTCCAGCCGCTGCCGTGGACGGGGTCGACGTCGACCAGGTGCCAGTCCATGTCGACCACGGAGACCGAGAACGGCAGCCCCTCGGCCTCGAACCGGCCGATCAGCTCGCGGTACTCGGCCTCGGTGTACGCGTGGTAGCGGCTCCACCAGTTGCCGAGCGCGAACCGCGGCAGCAGCGGCGGCAGGCCCGACACCGCGTGGAAGGCGTCGAGCGCCCCGCGGTGGTCCAGGCCGTAGGCGAAGACGTAGAGGTCGTCGCGGCTGCCGTCGCGCGGCGCCACCCAGCCGTCGTCGGCGAGCAGCATGGACGAGGAGTCGTCGATGAGCGAGAAGCCCCAGCGCGACACCACGCCGGGCTCGAGCGGGATGCGGCCGTCGGCCTCGTCGAGCGTGCGGGCGGTGCCGCGCAGGTCGCGCGTGGGCTGCCCGTGGCGCCACACCGAGTGGTAGTTGCTGACGTCTCCGCGCACCTGCAGCGAAAGCCCGCTGGTCGAGAACGGACGGCCGTCGTAGCTGAGCCGGAAGCGGTCGGTGACCACCTCGACACCGTCGCCGACCCGCGTCACGGTGAAGTCGGGGACGGGCAGGTCGCGGACGATCGCGAACGTGGAGGCACGGTCCTCGAAGACGCCGTCGTCGGCGTGCTCGAGCCGCACCAGCCCGTCGGTGAGCACCGTGATGCGCCAGTCGGGGCCCTGCACGGTGGCGGCCTCCGCGGCGACGGGGCGGGTGTCGAGGCAGGGCAGCGGACGCGGCGTCGTCATGGTCACAGACGCTATCGCGGGGGCTCCACCACCGGAACGGTCGCGGGCGGCCCCGTCCGGCGGACGGCGAGCGAGACGAACGCCGCCACCGCGCACAGCCCGGCCGCGCCGAACCAGGCGAAGGTGTACTCCCCCGTGGCGTCACGGACGACGCCCGCCACCACCGACGCGACCGCGGCGCCCACCTGGTGCGAGGCGAACACCCAGCCGAAGACCACCGTCCCGGACTCCCCGAACGCCTCGCGGCACAGGGCGGCCGTCGGCGGCACCGTCGCCACCCAGTCGAGCCCGTAGATGACGACGAAGACCACGATGCTCGGACGGATCACGTCCGACAGCAGGAACGGCAGCACGGCCAGCCCGACGCCGCGGAAGACGTAGTAGCCGACGAGCAGGTAGCGCGGGTCGATGCGGTCGGTGAGGGCGCCGGACGCGATGGTGCCGACGATGTCGAAGATCCCGACGACGGCGAGCAGACCCGCGGCCGTCGTCTGCGGCATCCCGTGGTCGTGCGCCGAGGGGATGAAGTGGGTGCCGACCAGCCCGTTGGTGGTGGCGCCGCAGATCGCGAAGCCGATCGCCAGCGCCCAGAACGTCTTCGTACGACTGGCCTCGCGCAGCGCGCGGATCGCGCGCCGGGCCGCGCCGGACGGGTCGGGCGGCGGCGGGTCGGGCACGTCCTCGTCGGCGCCGTACGGCCGCAGCCCCAGGTCCTGGGGACGGTCGCGCATCACCAGCAGCACGAGCGGGACGACGGCCAGCGCCGCGACGGCGACCGTCAGCGACGCGCCCCGCCACCCGACCGTGTCGGCCAGCACCGCCATCACCGGCAGGAAGACCAGCTGGCCGGTCGCGCCGGCGGCGGTCAGGATGCCCATCACCAGCCCGCGCCTCTGCGCGAACCAGCGGTTGGCGATCGTCGCGGCGAACACCAGGGCCATCGACCCGGTGCCCAGCCCGATCAGCACGCCCCATAGCAGGAGCAGCTGCCAGGCGGCGGTCATCCACACCGTCAGCCCGCTGCCGAGCGCGACGAGCACCAGCGCCGTCGACGCCACCCTCCGCACCCCGAACCGGTCCATCAGCGCCGCCGCGAACGGGGCGGTGAGGCCGTAGAGCACGAGGTTGAGGCCGACGGCCGTCGACATCAGCGACGTCGACCACCCGAACTCCTCGTGCAGCGGCACGAT
Organism: Solicola agrisoli; assembly: GCF_049059935.1. NCBI lineage: Bacteria > Bacillati > Actinomycetota > Actinomycetes > Propionibacteriales > Nocardioidaceae > Solicola > Solicola agrisoli. The sequence continues at coordinate 32,166 of NZ_JBMGQR010000020.1, forward strand.
CAGCACGCCCGGCGCGGCCCGGAACCCGGCAGCCCCCAGCAGCGCCACGAACGCCACCGTGGCCACGGCCCACGCCGGGTGGATCCTCGTGCGCGGGACGGTGGTGGTCACGGGGGGAATCTACGCGCGATCGGCGGCCCCCGGCGGGGCGTCCTAGCGTCTGGCCATGTCGATCTCCAAGGGTGACACCGTCAGCTGGAACACCGAGCAGGGCAAGACCCACGGCAAGGCCGTGGAGAAGAAGACCAAGGAGTTCCAGCTCAAGAAGCAGACCTTCAAGGCCAGCGACGACGAGCCGTTCTGGATCGTCGAGTCCGACAAGACCGGCGCCCAGGCCGCGCACAAGGAGTCGACCCTCGAGAAGGGCTGAGGCGTCCGGGCGGCCTCACGGGTCGTCGAGGTCCGAGTTCTGCAACGCTCGGGACGCCCATGCGTTGCACAGGTCGGACCTCGACGGTCGGTGCGGCGGGTGGGGCTCGAACCCACGACCCAGGGATTATGAGTCCCCTGCTCTGACCAGCTGAGCTACCGCCACGTGGGGTCACGATCCTTTCACAGACGGCGCGGTGTGACCCCGGGCCGTGCCATGATCCGGCTGTGTTCCAGACGGGGGAACGTCGGTGCTTCGCGCGCCGACGCGGCCCGTCGTCCACGGCGGCGCCACGGCACCGCCTCCTTCACACCGGAGGTCACATGACCGAGCGTCCCCAGGGGCGTCGACGACGGGCGTCGCGCGACGTCGCGCTGTCCGCGAGCTTCCTGCTGCTCGCCGCCGGGCTGGCCGCGTGCGGTGGCTCGAACGAGGACTACCAGGCCGTCTGCGTCAACCCCGACAACCAGGAGCGCGTCGACGACGACTACTGCGACGACGACTCCAACAGCGGCGGGTACCTGGGCTTCGTGCCGGTCCCCTACTACTTCGGGTCGGGCTTCAACGGCCGCTACCCCGGCGTCGGCGACCGCGTCAGCGGCGGCACCACGACCGTGCCGGCCGGCGCCACCGTCGGCCGCGGCAAGGTCGCCAAGTCCGGCGGCACCGGGGCAAAGGCGATCCGCGGCGGCGGCTTTGGCGGCGGCTTCAAGGCCTCGGGCTGAGGCGCCGGTGTACCGCGAACAGGTCCCACCGCGTCGCGGCTGGGAGGACAAGGTGCGCGCGCTCGGGCTCGGCTGGCCCACCACCGACCTGCCGGGCGGCGGCACCGTCCCGTACTGGAACGAGGCGGCCCGCTACGAGGTGACCGAGGCCCAGGTCGACGTCGTCTGGGACGCCACCGAGGCCCTGCACGAGATGTGCCTGGCCGTGGTGCCCGACCTCTGCAGCGGCCGCTACGGCGACCTCGGGCTGCCCGAGGGCACCCTCGACCTCGCGCTCGCCTCGTTCGAGGCCGAGCCCCCGAGCGTCTACGGCCGCTTCGACCTCGTCTACGACGGCGGCACCGAGGTCAAGATGCTCGAGTACAACGCCGACACCCCCACCGGCCTGGTGGAGTCCGCGGTCGTGCAGTGGCGTTGGCTCACCGACCCCGACGGCGGCCCCGGCGACTTCGACCAGTGGAACCGGCTGTGGGAGGCGCTGGTCGAGCGCTGGACGGCGCTGGTGCCCGAGCTGCCGTCGCGCCTGGTCCACATGATCGTCGCGCAGGGCGACGACACCGCCGAGGAGTGGATGACGGTCGAGGCGATGGCCGACACCGTCCGCCGGGCGGGCCTGCAGCCCAAGACCGTCTACCTGCACCACGTGCACCTGGTGCGTGCGGGCATCCAGATGGCCGACGGCACCACGCTGACGCGCGACGTCCTCGTCGACGCCGACGACCTCATCATCGAGACCGCGTTCTGCCTGTACCCCTGGGAGAACATGGTCGCCGAGACGTACGGCGGGGCGCTCGCCCGCGCGGCCCGCAAGCGTCAGAAGGCCGGCATCGACGGCGACCCGATGAGCGCGATGGTCACCTGGATCGAGCCGCTCTGGAAGGTCGTCCTGTCGTCCAAGATGCTCAGCGTCGCCCTGTGGGACCGCTTCGGCGAGGACCCTGAGAAGGGCCGCTACCTGCTCCCGGCGTTCCGCGAGGAGACCGCCGCGCAGGTGCACCTGACCGACTGGGTGCGCAAGCCGCTGCACGGCCGCGAGGGCGACAACATCGTCATCCACGCCCCCACCTACGGGCTCGACATCACCCAGCCCGGCGGCTACGGCGCCGAGGGGCACATCTGGCAGCAGTACTGGCCGCTGCCGGTCTTCACCGACCGCGACGAGCGCCGGCACCACCTCGTGCTCGGGTCGTGGGTCGTGGACGGCGAGCCCGCCGGGATGCTCTGCCGCGAGTCCGACGGTCCCGTCACCGACTACTACTCCCGCGTGGTGCCGCACATCATCACCGACCGCCTCAACCCCGAGGAGCGTCCGACGTGACCGCGTTCTGGGCCGGCGTCCGCGACTGGCACTCGTGGGACGACCGGGTCATGGACGGCATGCTCTGGCTCACCTGCAGCACCCGGCGCATCCTGCTCGCCGGCATCCTCAACGTGGTCGTCTGCGGGGAGGCCTACGCCCTGATCGAGGGGACCGGCCCGATCGAGGGCCCGTACTGGGCCGTCGTCACCGGCACCTCCACGGGGTACGGCGACTTCTCGCCGGCCTCCACGCCCGGCCGCTTCGTGGCCATGTTCCTGATGATCTCGATGCTGATGGTCTGGGTGCCGCTCTGGACCGCGCACCTCGTCGGCGAGCGCGACCGCCGCACCGGCGACGCGTGGTCGCACGACGAGCAGCAGGAGCTCCTGGACGCGGTCCGGCGGCTGGTCGTCCAGGCCGACGGCACCACCGCCGCCTCGCAGCACCCCGACGCCCCCTCCACCGAAAGGCCCCACCCGCCATGCTGATCGACATCCTCCAGGACGCTGCCCTCGGCGCCGGCTACATCGCGCTCGTGCTCGTGCTGCTGGTGGTCAACCACTACGTGATCGACGTGATCACACCCGGTCACCTGATCAGCCGCATCGTCGACGACAGGTCGTTCAACGGCGCCGCGATGCTGTCGGCGGCGTGGGTGGGCCAGGGCTACCTCGCCTACACGACGATCATCAACACCCAGGCGGGCGTCAACGGCGCCGTCACCGGCGTCCTGGTGTTCGGCGTGCTGACGATCCTGGTGCACGCGGTGGTCATCGTCGGGCTCAACCTGCTGTCGCGCGGGCGCACCAACCGCATCATCACCGAGCCGGGCTTCAACCCCGGCGCGCTGCTGGTCGCCGCGGCGCTGCTGGCCGTCAGCATCGGTGCCTCGGCGGCCATCACGCCCTAGGGTCGTGACATGACCGACGACGCCCCCGCCCCGCTCGAGCCGCTCCGCGAAGACTGGCAGACCATGCTGTGCGTGGTCGCCCACCCCGACGACATGGAGTTCGGCTCCGCGGCGGCGGTGGCGCGCTGGACCGGACAGGGCAAGACCGTCGTCTACTGCATGGTGACGTCCGGCGAGGCGGGCATCGACGGCATGGAGCCCGACGAGTGCCGCCGCGTCCGCGAGGCCGAGCAGATCGAGTCGTGCCGCGTCGTCGGGGTCGACACGTGCGACTTCCTCGGCCTGCCCGACGGCGTCCTGGAGTACGGCGTCGAGCTGCGGCGGGCGATCGCCGCCTCGGTGCGCAAGCACCGGCCCGACGTCGTGGTGACCAACAACTTCCGCGACACCTGGGGCGGGCTCAACCTGAACCAGGCCGACCACATCGCCGTCGGCAGGGCCACGCTCGACGCCGTGCGCGACGCCGACAACCGGTGGGTCTTCCCCGAGCAGCTGACGGACGGGGTGGAGAAGTGGGGCGGCGTCGGCGAGGTCTGGGCCGCCGGGTCGCCCGACTCCACCCACGGCGTCGACACCACCGACACCTTCGACGTCGGCGTCGCCTCGCTCGAGGCGCACCGCGCCTACATCGACGGCCTCGGCTGGGACGACTTCGATCCCGCCGAGTTCCTCGAGGGCGGCGCCCGCGCGACCGGCAGCCGCCTGGGCGTCACCTTCGGCGCCGCGTTCGAGGTGTTCCCGATGGGCTGGGGCAGCTAGGCCGGGCCGATGAGCGCGACCATCCGGATCGGCATCTCGGGGTGGACGTACGCGCCGTGGCGCGGGACGTTCTACCCCGCCGGCCTGGTGCACAGGCGGGAGCTGGCCTACGCCGCCGAGCGGCTGGGCTCGATCGAGGTCAACGGGTCGTTCTACGCGCTGCAGAAGCCGTCGAGCTACGCGCGCTGGCGCTCCGAGGTCCTCGAGCACAGCGTCCTCGCGCTCAAGGGTCCGCGGTTCGTCACCCACATGAAGCGGCTCAAGGACGCGCGCGTGCCCGTCGCGAACTTCCTCGCCTCGGGTCCCCTGGCCCTCGGACCCCATCTCGGTCCGCTGCTGTGGCAGCTGCCGGCGACCCTGGCGTTCGACGAGTCGTCGGTGGCCGAGTTCCTCCGGATGCTCCCCCGCACCACCGGGGACGCGGCCCGCCTGGCCGCCGAGCACGACGACCGGATCCCCGACGACCAGGCGCTCACCGTCGCCGAGGACGACCGCCCGCTGCGGCACGCGGTCGAGCCGCGGCACCCGAGCTGGGCCGAGCCCGCCGTCGTCGAGCTGTTCCGTCGCGAGGGCGTGGCGCTCGTGATGGCCGACACCGCCGGCACCTGGCCGGAGATCCGCGAGGTCACCAGCGACTTCGTCTACCTGCGCCTGCACGGCGACGACGAGCTGTACGTCTCGGGCTACACCGACGAGGCGCTCGACGTGTGGGCACAGCGGCTGCTGGGCTGGCGCGACGCCGGTCTCGACGTCTACTGCTACTTCGACAACGACACCAAGGTCCGCTCCCCGTTCGACGCGATGGCCCTGATGGAGCGGTGCGGCGTCGTCGCCGGCTGACCGTCACCGCCCCTGAGCGTCACTCCAGGTCGGCGTTGGCGTCCTGCACCGACACCCGGACGACGCCGCGGATGCTCTCCAGGCCCACGGCGACGTCCGACAGCGCCGCCGTGCCGGTGAGCAGCAGCGCGACAGCGATGTCGGCCACCTGCACCCAGCTGCCGAGGTCGATCGCCGCGTCCTGCGCGGCGACGGCCTCGGTGAGGGGCTGCATCATCCCGTGGAGCCTGGTCCGCAGGGGACGCGGACGCTCGGACGGTGGCGGGGAGCGAGAGCTCCCCCGACTGGACTCGAACCAGTAACCTGCCGATTAACAGTCGGCTGCTCTGCCAATTGAGCTACAGGGGATCGGCACCGGCGAGGTGCCGTGGTGCGCAGGACACGGTAGCAACCGCGCCACCCCCGCGTCCAAACGGGTTGGCCTCAGAGGCCGAGGTCCTGGCGCACCTCGGCAACACCGCGACGGACGGCGGCGCGGACGTCGTCGTCGTCGGGCTCGAGGCCGGGGTCGAGGACGAACGAGTAGGTGGTGTCGCCGGTCCGGGTGGGCGAGCGGCGGACCACCACCTGGAGGTCGAAGCCGCGGCGCACGGGCACGGCGCGACGGGCCACGATGCTCGCGGTGACCCGCTCGCGGACCAGCTCGAGCAGGCGGCCGGGCGCCTCGATCCGGTGGACGTGGCGCGGCTCGACCTCGCCGAACTCCGCGATCTCGACCACGACGAGCTCGCCGTCCTCGCGGTTCCAGCTGGCGCCCTCGAGCGACTCCCAGGGGTGGACGGCCCACCCGTCGCCGTCGGTGCGGTGCAGCGCACGGTCGGTGCCCACGAGCCAGCCGCCGTCGGCGTCGCGGGCCGAGGCGAGCGCGCGCTCGCCCGGCTCGGTGTGGAGCGCCGCGAGGACGTCTCCGGGGACCGATCGGGAGGGGGTCCAGCGCATGCCTCCCATCATCGCTCACGCACCCGCGGCCTCCTGCAGCTGGACCATCGCGGGGCGACGCCGGAGCCGGTCGAGCGCACGCCGCTCGAGACGACGGACGCCCGGGACGTCCGACCCGGTGCGCCGAGCCGTCTCGGCGAGCGTGCAGGGCTCGGAGCCGATGCCGAACCGGAGCTCGAGCACCGTCCGCTCCTCGGGGTCCAGGCAGCCGAGCGCGTGCAGCACCCGCTCGGCCGCGTCGCGGCGCTCGACCGGCTCCCCGGGGTCGTCGTGGGACGCGGCCGCGTGGGCCACCAGGTCGAGCGGGACGGTGACCTGCTCGGCACGCAGCAGCAGCTCGACCTGGGCCGGGTCGAACCCTGTGGCGGCGGCCAGCTCGTCGACGCCCGGTTCGCGACGGGTCAGGACGGCGAGCTCCTCGCGGACGCGCCGGCAGTGGGTGGCACGGGCACCGGCCTTGGCGGGCAGCCGGATCAGCCGGTCGGACGCCAGCGCCGCCCACATGGCCTGCGCGATCCAGTCGTGCGCGTAGGTGGAGAACCGGAACCCCAGCTCGGGGTCGAACCGGTCGACCGCCGCCATCAGCCCGACGTTGCCCTCCTGGACGAGGTCGAGGAACGGCACCGGCCCCCGCGGCAGGCGCCGTGCCTGGGCGACGACGAGCCGCAGGTTGGCGCTGATCATCTCCTCGCGGGCGCGCACCCCGTGCTCGACGAGGTCGCAGAGCGCCTCACGCTCGCCCGCGCCGGCGGTGTCGAGACGGCGGCGGGCGTCGAGCCCGGCCCTGACCCGGTGGGCGAGCTCGCGCTCGCGGCGGGCGTCGAGCAGGGGGATGCGGCCGATCTGGTCGAGGTAGGCCGAGACCGCCTCGGGCACGTGTGCGAGGTCCATGCCGGACAGTCTCGGAGCCGACGGGCCCGCGTGGGGGCGCCGGCGAGAAGGTTGTGGACGACGGTCGTCCGTCCACAGGGACGGCGCCCCGACGTGGTCGTTACAGGACGGCGCCGCTGATCGCGCGCTCGCGCAGGGCCCGCCGCTGGGCCTCGAGCGCGACGAGCTCGCCGAACATCTTGTTGTACTCGGTGACCTCGTCGACGGGGTTGGTGCGCTGCAGCCGCGACTTGACGCCCTCGATGCGACGCAGCGTCGTCAGCTCCTGCACCCGCGCGAGCAGGGCACCCACGAGCGACGCGGTGGGCTCGCCGTTGCTGACCATCGTGTCGACGGCCAGCAGCGACAGCACGTGCTGGACGGTGGGGTCGTCGATGCGCGCAGACACCCGCGAGACCCACGCCGGGTCGGGGGCGGTGGGCAGGCCCTCGGCGACGATAGCGTCCCACAGCGCCGCGGTGGCGGGGTGGGTGAAGTCGTCGCGGTCGACGTCGGCGACGAGGTCGGCGGCGAAGTGCGGCAGCTGGACGACGGCCTTGAGGGCCTCGCGCTCGTCGTGGAACTGCGCCTCGCCGAGCGACGGACCGGCCGGCACGGCGGGCTCCTGCTCGGCCACCACCGGCGTGCCGCGGACGGGCGTCGACGTCGACGGGCGTGACGACGCGCTGCGGGCCGCGTCGCGCACGACGTCGACCTCGACGCCGATCACCGAGGCGATCTCGCGGACGAACGCGTCGCGCTTGGACCGGTCGCGCACCGAGCTCAGCAGCGAGACGGCCTCCCGGACGGCGTTGACGCGCTGGTCGCCGCGATCGAGGTCGAACTGGCGCACCACGTTGGACAGCACGAACCGGTACAGCGGGATGCGCGACGCGATCAGCTCGCGGACGGCCGCGTCGCCGCCGGAGAGCCGCAGGTCGCACGGGTCCTGGCCGGACGGCTCGACGGCCACGTAGGTCTGGGTGACGAACTGCTCGTCACCGCCGAACGCGCGCATGGCGGCGTTCTGGCCGGCCTCGTCGCCGTCGAAGGTGAAGATCACCTCGCCGCGGAACGCGTCGTGGTCGAGCAGCAGCCGGCGCAGGACGCGCCCGTGCTCCTCGCCGAACGCGGTGCCGCAGGTGGCGACGGCGGTGCTGACGCCGGCCTCGTGGCACGCCATCACGTCGGTGTAGCCCTCGACGACGACGGCCTGGCTGGCGCGCGAGATCTCGCGGCGCGCGAGGTCGACGCCGTAGAGCACCTGGCTCTTCTTGTAGAGCGGGGTCTCACGGGTGTTGAGGTACTTGGCGTCGACGCGGTCGTCGTCGAACATCCGGCGCGCACCGAAGCCGACGACGTCGCCGGACGCCTCGCGGATCGGCCACAGCAGACGTCCACGGAACCGGTCGTAGGCGCCGCGCGAGCTGAGCCCGGCGAGGTCGGCCTTGACCAGGTCGTCCTCGGTGACGCCCTTGGCGCGCAGGTGCGCCACGAGCGCCTCCCCGCTGCGCGGGGCGAACCCGACGCCGAACTTCAGCGCGGCGGCCTGGTCGAAGCCCCGCTCGTGCAGGAACCGGCGACCCGCCACGGCGTCGGCGGACGACGTGAGCTGCTCGGCGTAGAACTCCGCGGCCAGCTTGTTGGCCTCGACGAGCCGTCCGCGCTGGGCGTGGTCGCGACGCGGCGCGCCGGGGCCGTCCTCGTAGCGCAGGGTGACGTCGAAGCGTCCGGCGAGCCGCTCGACGGCCTCGGTGAAGGTGATGCCCTCGACCTCGCGCAGGAAGGTGAAGACGTCGCCTCCCTGGCCGCAGCCGAAGCAGTAGTACATGCCGCGCGACGGGGTGACGTTGAACGACGGCGACTTCTCGTCGTGGAACGGGCACAGGCCGACGCGGTTGCCCCCGCCGCTGCCGCGCAGGGTCACGTACTGCTCGACGACCTCGTCGATCTTGGCGCGCTCGCGGACGAGGGCGACGTCGTCCTCGCGGATCCGTCCGGCCACGGGGCTCAGCGCACCACGACGAGGGTGCCGACGGGTGCGAACCGCCACAGCGCCTGCGCGTCGGGGCGCAGCTGGCGGATGCAGCCCGAGGACAGCGCGGTGCCGAGCTGCGACCTGGTCTGCACCTTCTGCCCGTCGTCGTCGACCGGGATGTCGTGGAAGCCGATGGCGGCGTTGTCGCCCCGGGTGAAGCGGACGAAGTACTTCATCGTGCTCGAGTAGTCGAACGCCGTGGCGTGCCTGGAGCGCGAGTAGACGCGGAAGCGGCCCGCGTCGAGGTTGTCGTGGATGCTGCCCGAGACCGCGTAGGTGCGGGCGACGGCGCCGTCCTCGCGCACGAGCCAGACGCGCTGGGCGTCGCGGTCGAAGACCACGCGCTTGCCCGTGCCGGTGCCCGCGGGCAGGGCCGTGGGGTCGGGAGCGGGGGCCGGGGTCGGCGCGGGTGCCGCCTCGAGCGCCGCGGACGCGCGGTCGTGCACGACGCCGGCCCACGCGAGGGGCTGCAGGGATTCGTCGTGCTCGGGCGCCGCGACGACGGCGGACCGCGGGCCGAGCGCCAGCGCGGTCGCGGCCACCACGAGCGTGGTGGCGACGGCCACCGCCATCAGGACGCCGCGGGCCCGGCGCAGGCGGACGTCGGCGGCGCGACGACCGCGGCGGGGCGGCTCGGCCCGACGACGTCCGGCCGGCGTCGCGCGACGGCGCGGGCCGGGGTTCCGGTGGTCGTGGGGCATGCGCCCCATCCTAGCGAGCCGCCCGCGCGACCAGGTTGGCGGCGACGGCGCGGTAGGCCTGCGCGCCGCGGTGCGAGCTCGACGTGCCCAGGATGCTGCGGCCGACCGCGGGAGCCTCGGCGAACCGGATCGACTTGGGGATCGGCGGCTCGACCACGGCGAGGTCGTAGGTGCTCGTCACGGTGTCGAGGACGGCCTTGGCGTGCTTGGTGCGTCCGTCGTAGAGCGTGGGGAGGACGCCCAGCACCTCCAGGCGGGGGTTGGTGAACTCGCGCACGTCGTAGACGGTGTCGAGCAGCTGGCCGACGCCGCGGTGGGCGAGCGTCTCGCACTGCAGCGGGATGAGCACCTGGTCGGCGGCGGTGAGGGCGCCGACGGTGAGGATGCCGAGCGACGGCGGGCAGTCGAGCAGCACCCAGTCGTAGTCGTCGGCGACTCGGCGCAGCGCGGCCGAGAGACGCTGCTCGCGGCCGGTGCGGGTCATCAGCGCCTCCTCGGCCTGGGCGAGCGCGATCGTCGCCGGCAGCAGGTGCAGCCCCTCGTCGGTGACGACGGCGACGTCGGCGGCGTCCTTCTCGCCCAGCAGGACCTCGCGCACCGAGACGTCGAGGTCCTCGGGGTCGATGCCGAGGGAGAACGTCAGGCAGGCCTGGGGGTCGAGGTCGACGAGCAGGACCCGCTGCCCCTGCTCGAGGAGCGCGGCGCCGATCGAGGCGACCGTGGTGGTCTTGGCGACGCCGCCCTTCTGGTTGGCGATCGCCAGGGTCAGGGTCATGCCCCTATCGTCCCACGCCGTCCCCCTCGCGTGGAACGATCTGTCGCATGCACGACACCCGCCGCACCGCCCTCGTCACCGGCGCCACGGCCGGCATCGGCCTGGAGTTCGCCCGTCAGCTCGCGGCCCGCGGCCACGGCCTGGTCCTCGTGGCCCGCGACCAGGCACGGCTCGACGCGCTCGCCGACGACCTCGCGGCCGCCCACGGCGTGCCGGTGCACGTCGTCCGCGCCGACCTCGCCACCACCGAGGGCCTCGGGGCGGCGTGCGACGCCGTCGCCGCGCACGACGTCGACCTGCTGGTCAACAACGCCGGCTCGTCGCTCGGACGGTTCTTCGGCGACGCGCCGCTCGACGCCGAGGACCACCAGCTCGACCTCCTGGTGCGCGCCCCGCTGCACCTGTGCCACGCGGCGCTGGCCGTCATGCGACCGCGCGGCAGCGGGCAGATCGTCAACGTCGCCAGCGTCGCGGCCTACACCCCGCGCGGCACCTACTCGGCGCACAAGGCATGGCTGACGAACCTCAGCGGCTGGCTCGACCTCCGCTACGCAGACGAGGGCGTGCGCACCACCACGCTGCTGCCGGGGTTCGTGCGCACCGAGTTCCACGAGCGCATGGGGGTCGACCCGAGCGACGTGCCGCGGTGGATGTGGCTGCGCGCCGACCGCGTGGTCGCCGACGCGCTGGCCGACGTCGACCGCGGCCGGGCACTGTCCGTGCCATCGCGGCGCTACCGGGTGCTCGCCACGGTCGCCCGGCACGCACCCCTCGGCCTGGTGGCGCGGGTCGCGCGCCGGGGGCGCAAGGTGGCCCCATGAGCACCCCGCGCACCCTCGACCTGCCAGGCGGCGTCCACCTGGTGACGATCTCGACGCCCCGCGGCGAGCTCGCGGGCCAGGAGGCGGTGCCCGAGGGCGACGTCCGCGGCCACGTGCTGCTCGTACCCGGGTTCACGGGCAGCAAGGAGGACTTCACGCCGGTCCTGCCCCTGCTGGCCGCGGCGGGCTGGCACGCCACCGCGTACGACCAGCGCGGCCAGTGGGAGTCGCCCGGCTCCGACGACGCCGACTACGACCTCGAGGGGTTCGCGGCCGACGCGCTGGCCGTCCGGACGGTGGCCTCGCGCGACCGACCCACCAGCCACCTGGTCGGGCACAGCTTCGGCGGGCTCGTCGCGCAGGCGGCCGTCGTCGCCGACCCGTCGGTCTGGAGCGGTCTGACGCTGCTCTGCAGCGGCCCCGGCGCCTTCACCGGCGCCGACAAGCTCGACCCGCTCGCGTCGTTCGTCCGGGCGGTCCCCGAGCTGGGCCTGGAGCGCCTGTTCGAGGTCCGCCAGGCCGCCGCGGCACCGGTCACCGACGAGATCCGGGCGTTCCTGCGCGCCCGGTTCACCGGCAACGACCCGCGGTCGCTCGCCACGATCGCCGAGCACCTGCGCTCGGCCCCCGACCGCGTGGCCGACGTGGCGGCCACCGGCGTGCCCGTCCACGTGGTCCGCGGCGCCGACGACGACGCCTGGCCGCACGACGTCCAGGCCGACATGGCCTCCCGCTACGGCACGTCCGTCCAGGTGGTGCCGGGGTCGGCGCACTCCCCCGCGGTGGAGAACCCGCCCGCCGCCGCCCAGGCGTTGCTCGACACCTTCTGACCAAAACCGGGCGCCGTCAGGCCTCACCCATCATGATTGGTCCAGATGGATGAGACGCCGCCCGGAGCATCCCGGTCCACGGGGGCCGGCAGCGCCGTCGCCGACCGCGCGACGGCGCTCCTCGGCCTGCCCGCGGCACTCGTCGTCACCGCGCTGGTGGCGGCCGTCGGTGGCGGGCTCGTGCTGCTCCCCGAGGTGGCCGCCTCGCGCCTGGACGACCTCAGCCAGCTGCTCGCCGCGGCCGTGGCCACCCTCGCCTGCGCGCTGGCCGCGCGTCGCGAGGGACGCGGGGCGGCGCTGCCCTGGGTGCTGCTGGCCCTGGCCTGCGCCGCCTGGACCCTCGCCCAGCTGTGGTGGACCGTCAGCGTCCACCTACGCGGGGTGGAGGTGCCGTTCCCCTCGCCCTCCGACGTCGGCTTCAGCGCCTTCATCGTGCTCGCGAGCCTGGGGCTGGGCGCCTGGAACGCCCGCCGCCGGCGTCACACGCGTGCCGTCCGCGACCTGCTCGACGGCCTGATCATCGGCGGCTCCTTCCTCGCGCTGGCCTGGGTCACCACCTTGGAGCAGGTCTGGTCCAGCGCCGACGTGGTCGGGCTCGAGCAGGCGCTCTCGGTGCTGTACCCCGTGGGCGACATCGCCCTGGCGACGGTCGCGATCCTGGCCGCCTCGCGAGCCCCCGAGCACGGACGCCTCCCGCTCGTCCTCGTCTCCTCCGGTCTGATCGCGCTCGCCGCCGCCGACACCGCCTTCCTGTACGCGACGGGCTCGGACACCTACGGCTCGGGCAACCTGCTCGGGCTCGGCTGGGTGCTGGGCTTCCTGCTGATCACGCTCGGTGCGATCGCCCCGCCCGTGCGCGACGACGGGCGGCCGGTCCGTCCGCTCCTCGGCCTGCGCGGCGTCCAGGCCCTGCCCTACATCCCTCTCACGGTCTGCATCGGCGCCGTCGCGCTCGTGGTCCACGAGCGCGACTCGCTGTCCGAGCGGACGCTCTGGGCCGTGCTCGCGCTGTTCGTGCTCGTCCTGGTGCGCCAGTTCCTGGTGCTGCTCGACAACCGGACGCTGCTGCGCGCGCTGCGCACCGACGCCCACGTCGACGCGCTCACGGGGCTGGCGAACCGCCGCGTCGTCGAGGCGCGGCTCGTCCACGCCATCACCCAGGGCACCGACACCGACCTGTTCCGCGAGGTCGCCGTGCTGATGTGCGACGTCAACGGCCTCAAGCGGGCCAACGACCAGTTCGGGCACGACGCCGGCGACGAGGTGCTCCGCCAGGTCGGCGTCCTGCTCACCGACGCCGTCGCGGCGGTGGTCGGCGACGACGGGAGGGACACGGTCGTCGGACGCATCGGCGGCGACGAGTTCGCCGTGGTCCTCACCGGCGAGGCCACGACCCGGCTCGACGCGCTGCGCGAGTCCGCCGACCTGCGGTCGGTGTCCCTGCCCTATGGCGCCGGGCTGTCCTGCGGATCGGGGCGTCTCACCGCGCCGCCGCCCAACGTCACCACCGCGCAGGAGATGATGCGCACCCTGCTGCGACTGGCCGACGGCGAGCTCTACGCGCGCAAGCGCGGCACGTCGGCCCCGCCCGTCGTCGGCACCGTGCAGCCCGGGGTGGACGCCCTGGCCATGGCCGAGGTGGTCCACCGGGTGCACCAGGACCTCTCGCTGCAGCCCGACGCCCCGACGAGCGCCCGGCTCGCCGTGGCCGCGGGCGGCTTCGCCCGTGCCGTCGGCGCCGCCGCCTGGTGGGTGAGCGCCGTGACCGAGGCGGGCACGCTCGACGACGTCCTGAGCGAGCAGGTGCGGCCGCCGGCGGACCCGGTGGCGCCCACCCACCTCAGCGACCTGCCCGTCACCAGCCACGAGCTCTCCGCCTACCCGCTCTCGGACGCGACCGCCCGCGGTGCGGTCGCGGGCTTCCACGTCACCCAGCTCAGCGGGCCGGACGAGGAGCGCACCTACCTGGCCGCCACCGGGTACGCCCAGGTGCTCGGCTCCGGCGGGCACGGGTGGCTCGTCGAGGTGTTCGGCGACGCCGCCACCGACGACCTCGGCGTCCACCTGCCGCTGCTGCGGTCGCTGGTGACGGTCGCCCTCGGCGCCCCACCCGTGGCCCTCCCCCACGACCATGCGGCGGGTACTGCCCTGACGTGATCCGTGCGACACTCGACAGGGACGGCGCGCGGCGCCTCCCGGGAGCTCACATGGATGTCCTGCTGGCGTACGTGGCCATCTGCTTCGGCCCTGCCCTCGGGCTGCTGGCCCTCGAGCGGTTCTTCGGCTGGTTCGTCGGTGGCGGCCACGCCCCCTGGGCCCGCGAGCCCGAGCCACCCGCCGGGCCGTCGCTCGCGCAGATGGTCAGCGACCTGCGCCGGCTCGAGGACGCCTACCGCGAGGCCGAGCGCTCCGACGAGCAGGCCAAGGGCCACCGGATGCGGGCCATCGGACTGGCCTACGACGACACCCTGCGTGCCTGCTGCGCCTCGCTCGGCCTCGACGCCCCGGAGACGTCGCCCGTCAGCGCGCTGGAGCGGATGATGATGGAGGCCGAGCTGGCCCAGCACGGGGTGTCCTGGTAGGTCCGTCCCGTGGTGGCCCATTGGTCGGGTTGCCAAGTGGCTAGTCCAATTGCCATGATCTGAGTCACAGACGCCGCTGCGGTGTCTCTCGGACCCCCGTCCCCCGACCTGGTTGGAGACCCCGTGTCCACCGACGTCATCGCCCTCGCGGTGCTCGCCCTCGTCTTCCTGATCGCCTCCGTGCGCGGCGCCAACATGGGTGCGCTCGCCCTGGTGGCGTCCTTCGTGGTGGGCCTGACCGTCTACAGCTCGTCGACCGACGACATCCTCGGCGGCTTCCCCGGCGACCTGTTCGTCATCCTGGTGGGGGTCACCTACCTGTTCGCGCTGGCCAAGAACAACGGCACCGTGGACTGGATCGTGCACGGCTCGGTGCGGCTCGTCGGCGGCCGCGTGGCCCTGGTGCCGTGGGCGATGTTCGTGGTCAGTGCGGTCATCACCGGCATCGGCGCCGTGAGCCCCGCCGCCGTGGCGATCATCGCCCCGATCGCGCTGCGGTTCGCCTCGCGCTACCGGATCCACCCGGTCCTCATGGGCATGATGGTGGTGCAGGGCGCGACGGGCGGCAGCTTCTCGCCGATCGGCATCTTCGGGTCGATCACCAACGGCGTGGTCTCGAGCGCCGACCTGGACGGCAGCCCGGCCATCTTGTTCTTCGCCGCGCTGTTCGCGGCCCTGCTGGTCGCCACCATCACCTTCCTGGCCTTCGGCGGGCGCGAGCTGCTGTCGCGCGGACGCGAGGACGAGGAGCTCGCCGAGGTGGGCACCGACGCGGCGCGCACCAGCACGGCGGCGACGCGTGCCCCCGTCACGGGCACCCCCGGCGCCGCCCAGGAGTCCACCCGCCCGTCCGCGCCGCAGCCGACCGAGGAGGAGTCCTACTCGCTCAACGGCGAGCGCACCTTCACCCTCGTGGGCCTGCTCGCCCTGGTGGTCGGCGCGCT
Organism: Solicola agrisoli; assembly: GCF_049059935.1. Lineage (NCBI taxonomy): Bacteria > Bacillati > Actinomycetota > Actinomycetes > Propionibacteriales > Nocardioidaceae > Solicola > Solicola agrisoli. Next base: position 47,570 of record NZ_JBMGQR010000020.1, read on the forward strand.
CGGCTTCGACCTCGACGTCGGCTTCACGGCCCTGACCATCGCCGTCATCCTCACGCTGGTCTTCCCGGCGTCGGCCAAGGGCGCCGTCGACAAGATCGCCTGGGGCACCGTGCTGCTCATCGGCGGCATCGTCACCTACGTGACCCTCCTGGAGAGCGAGGGCACGATCGACTGGCTCGGCGACCGCGTCGCCGAGGTCGGCGCCCCGCTCGTCGCCGCGCTGCTCATCTGCTTCATCGGCGCGCTCGTGTCGGCCTTCGCCTCGACCACCGGCATCATCGGCACCCTGATCCCGCTCGCCGTGCCGTTCCTGCTGACCGACCAGGTCAACGCCATCGCCCTGGTCACGGCCCTGGCGATCTCGAGCTCGGTGGTCGACTGCAGCCCGTTCTCCACCAACGGCGCCCTCGTCGTGGCCAACACGGCCGAGGACCAGCGCGACATGGTGTTCAAGCGGCTGATGCAGTGGGGCATGTCGATCGTCGTGATCGCCCCGCTCGTCACCTGGACCGTGCTGGTGCTCCCCACCACCTGACTCAGGACAGCGACGCGAGGACGCCCGGCAGGTCGCGGGCGTCCTCGACCTCGTGCTCGGGCACCGGGCCGTCGGGATCCACGCGGTGGCCCGGCCGTGCCAGGCGCACGGTGCGCACGCCCGCCTCGAGCGCGCCGCGCACGTCGCGTGCCGACGCCGCCACGTGCACGAGCTCGTGGCCGGCGTCGGCGGCCACCTGCTGGGCGAGGCGGTAGATCCGCTCCCCCGGCTTGTAGGCACCGAGCCGCTCCGACGTCAGGGCCAGCTCCGGGTCGACGAGCGCGTGGCCGCGGGTGCGGACCACGAGGAAGTCGTCGACGTTCGACAGCAGGCCGACACGGGCCTGCCCCGCCACCGCCGCCACGCCGTCCGCGACGTCGGGCCACAGCGGCCAGGCGCCGATCGACGCCCAGAGCGCGGCGAGGTCGCCGGGAGCGTCACCCACGACGCCGCGCTCGGCGTACGTCTGGCCCAGCGCCTGCAACGACAGGTCGTGGAACGACTCCCACGTCGTGCAGTCCGCCTGCAGGCGCTTGTTGCGGGCGTCCCACGCGTCGTAGAGGGCGCCGGCCTCGTCGGCGTCGCGGCCCGTCGCGACGAGCGCGGCGGTGGCGCCGGAGCGCGAGTCGGTCAGGGCGCTGAACAGGTCGAAGGTCACGATCACGGGGTCCACCTTGCCGGGTCGGGGAGGATGGTGGGGTGCTGACCCGACGACGACTCCTCGCCGTGACCGTGCCGCTCGCCGCGACGGCGGTGGTGGGCTGCAGCGGGTCCTCCGACGCGCCGACGCCCTCGCCGTCCACGACGACGCCCCCGCCCACCACGCCGTCGGCCTCGCCCAGCCCGTCGCCGACGGCCAGCGCGCCACCCCCGAACCCCGTGTCGGTGCCCGCGCTCAAGACCCGCGAGTACGACGGCGGCGACCTCCGGCTCGGACGCGTCCTCGACCGCGACGACGCCTACGTCCGCTACGCCGCCACCTTCCGCGGCGACGGCCTGCGCATCTCCGGCGTGATGAACGTGCCCCGCGGCGCCGGGCCGTTCCCGGTGCTGATCCTCAACCACGGCTACATCGATCCCGCCGTCTACCGGACCGGCCAGGGGATGATGCGCGAGCAGGACTACCTGGCGCGCGAGGGCTACGCCGTGCTGCACGTCGACTACCGCAACCACGCCGGTTCCGACGACGACCCGGACGTCGACGTCGAGCTGCGCCTGCCGTACTCGGTCGACGTCGTCAACGCCGCGCTCGCCGTCCGCGACTCCGACGTCGCCGAGCTCGACGGTGCGCGGATGGGCTACTTCGGACGCTCGATGGGCGGCCCGGTCACCTACAACGCGCTGATCGCCCGGCCCGACCTCGTCAAGGCCGCGGTGGTCTACGCCCCCACCAGCTCGGTCGCGATCGACAACGTGCGCCAGTTCTACCTGGACGACGGCGGGCGTGACGAGGCCGTCGCCGAGCTGTGGCGCCGCTACGGGCGACCGGACACGAACCCGACGTTCTGGCGCGAGGCGTCGTCGCGTCCCTACCTCGGCGACATCGCCCAGCCGCTGCTCGTCCAGCAGGGCGAGCAGGACGACACGTGCCCGCCGCGCTGGGCCCGTGCGACCGTCGAGGCGATGAAGGCCGCCGGCGGCGACGTCGAGCTCGTCACCTACGAGCGCGAGGGCCACACGTTCTACGACCAGTTCGCCCGATCGATGCGCCGCACCACGCGGTTCTTCGACCGCCACCTGGTCTGAGGGCTACAGCGTCGCCGTCCGGCAGACGACGCCCGAGCACCCCTCGAACGCCGCGATGCGCTGCTGCAGCCATCGCACCGTCGGGTCCGCCGTGGTGTACGTGTTGGTCGCCTCGTAGCCGCCCGGGCGCGACAGTCCCCGGTAGAACTCCCAGCCGACCTCCACGCCCGGCCCCGGGTCGAGGTCGAGCTTGACGAGCAGCGCGTCCGCCGAGCGAGCCGCGACGTAGGACGGCACCAGGCGGGTGCTCGACTCCTTGTCGGGGTCGCCGGGCACCGACGCGGGCTGCCGGTGCTCGAAGAACGCGACCCGACCGCCGACCGCCGCCGGGTCGCGCAGCACGTCGAGGAAGGAGCGGCCGTCTCGCCGGACGCGCGGCGCGACGCCGGCGATCTGCTCGAAGGTCGAGGCGAGGTCGACGTTGGAGACCACCTGGTCCCGCGTGCCGGGCCGCACGCCGGGCCCGCTGACGATGAGCGGGACGCGCACGTCCGCGTCGTACGGCGTCGCCTTGCCGTTGGGCATGCTCAGCTGACCGAGCCGGTACCCGTTGTCGGAGGTGATCACGACGTAGGTGTTCGGGCCGACCGAGCGGCGCACCTTGCCGATCATGCGGTCGACGGCCTGCACCATCTGCGCCCGGTTGCGCAGGCGCTTGGTGAGGGTGGCGCGCACGGCAGGCGTCAGGGCCTTGTCGCCGCGCCAGGCCACCCGTGTGCCGTCGTCCCTCACCGCCGCGTTGTCGGCCGAGCGGTCGCCGTAGCCCGGCAGCAGGCCGGCGTCGAGCGAGCCGCAGGCCACGCGTCCGCAGTTGCCCGCCGGCTTCGTTCCGCCGGGGAGGTCGCGTGGCGCCGGGACGAACTGCGGGTCGCCCGGGCGAGCCGGTGCCGACGTGCGCGCGTGCGCCGCGTAGGTCGAGATCTGCAGGTAGTACGGCCGGGTGCGCCTCTCGTGCGTGCGGACGTACCTGAGCGCGCGACGCTCCTGCACGGTGGTGCCGTAGTCCTGGGGGCGCGTGCCGTAGCGCCGGGTGGTCAGGACGCGGCGGCCCCGTGCGTCCCGGACGGCCTTCGTCATCCGGTACCCGTACTGCTGGTAGCCGTCGGCCAGCACGGCCTCGAACGTCGTCCAGCCCGGTGGCACGCCCCTCCTGGGCCCGAAGGCGTTGACGTACTTGCCCATGATCGCGGTGTCGTAGCGCACCGGCGCCTGGCCGTGCAGGGCCACGTTGAACGAGCGCGCCAGGTTGCCGTACTTCTCGAAGGCCGCGTAGCCGCCCACCGGGTGCGACGGGTCGGGGCCGGTGTAGTTCGTGCGCACGCCGGTGTTGTGCGGGTACTGGCCGGTGAACGTGCTCGCGCGCGAGGTGCAGCACAGGGAGTCGGCGACGAACGCGTTGCGGAACCGGGCGCTGCGCGCGGCCAGCCGTCGCAGCTCGGGCATCGTGCGCACCAGGTCGGTCGAGACGTCGTCCATGTGGATCATCACGATGCTCGGCGGCTCCGAGGACGCGCCGGCCGACGCGGTGGGCGCACCGGGCACGGGCGAGACGAGGAGCGCGGCGACGGCAGCGGTCCCGAGCAGGCCCCACAGCGCGGCCCGTGACGACGGACGCATGCGCAGACCCTAGAGGACGTCCCCGGCTCGCGCGGCGACCCGGGCCGACTCGTGCCACGCGTCGCGCAGGCGCTCCAGCTGCTCGGGGTCGGTGGTGTGGCAGCCGAGGTCGAAGCCGACCTTGCCGGTGCCGTGGTAGTCGCTCGACCCGGTGGCGACGAGGTCGAGGTCGCCCGCGAGACCACGCAGGGCCTCGCGCTTGTCGGGGGTGTGGTCGTTGTGGTCGACCTCGATGCCCGTCAGCCCGGCGTCGCGCAGGTGCGCGAACGCGTCGGCGTCGAGGACCCGCCCGCTCCCCCGCGACCACGGGTGCGCGACCACGGTGACCCCGCCCGCGTCGCGGACCAGGCCGATCATCGTCTCGAGGTCGGCGGCGTAGCGGTCGACGTACGCCGGCCGGCCCGGCATCAGGAACCGCCCGAAGGCCTCGTCGCGGTCGACGACGTAGCCCAGCCCCACCATCGCGTCCGCGATGTGCGGTCGCCCGGTGGCCGCCGCGTCGCCGGACACCGCCGCCACCTGCTCGGCGGTGACCGGGTAGCCGAGGTCGGCCAGCTTGGCGAGCGTCCGCGGCAGGCGGTCGTTGCGTCCCTCGAGCACCCGACGCAGCTCGGCGTGCAGGCCGGGGTGCGCGGCGTCGGGCTCGTACGCGAGCAGGTGCACGCCCGCTCCGTGGTGACGGCACGAGATCTCCAGACCCCGGACCAGCTCGAGCGGCGCCCCCTCGGCGGCCTGCGTGGCGGCGTCCCAGCCCGTGGTGGCGTCGTGGTCCGTGAGCGCGACGACGTCGAGCCCGGCCGCCACCGCGTTCGCGACGAGCTCGGCCGGGGTGTCCGTGCCGTCCGAGCGCGTGGAGTGGGTGTGGAGGTCGATGCGCACGTCGTCAGGGTAGGCCGGGCGCGCCGTCCGGTCTCACTCGACCAGCGTGGGACGGCCGGGCTGCTCGCCGCCGCGGGCGTCGAGGTAGCTCTGCTTGGGCACCATCACCTTGCGGCGGAAGATGCACACCAGGGTGCCGTCCTGGTTGTAGCCCTTGGTCTCGACGTGCACCACGCCGCGGTCGTCCTTGGACTGCGACTCGCGCTTGTCGAGCACGGTGGTCTCGCCGTAGACGGTGTCGCCGTGGAAGGTCGGCGCGACGTGGCGCAGCGACTCGACCTCGAGGTTCGCGATCGCCTTGCCGGACACGTCGGGCACGCTCATGCCGAGCAGCAGCGAGTAGACGTAGTTGCCCACCACCACGTTCTTGCCGAACTGCGTGGTCTCGCCCGCGTAGTTCGCGTCGAGGTGCAGCGGGTGGTGGTTCATGGTGAGCAGGCAGAACAGGTGGTCGTCGTACTCGGTGATCGTCTTGCCGGGCCAGTGCTTGTAGGTCGCACCGACCTCGAACTCCTCGTAGCTGCGGCCGAACTGCATGGGGCGCTCCCTCGATCGGTGACGGGTGTCGGGCCATCATGGCCGAGCGACGTTACCCGTGGGTAGCCAGGGTGAGGGGGGTCACGTGGGGTCGGGAGCCGCCGTGGCCCAGCCCCTGCCGACGGAGGAATCGGCGTATGACCGGCCCACACGGTCGTACACCGATTCCCCGGTGACGGCCCCGCCGCCGGCCGCCCACCTCAGACGAGGCTCAGGCGTTCCAGCGGATCACGGCGCGGCGACCGTGCTCGTGGCCGAGCTGGCTGAGGGTGGCGGTGTCGAGGTGGAAGATCCCGCCGTCGGCGACGGGGCGGCCGAGCCAGCGTGCGGCGAGGGCGCGCGAGCTGTGGCCGTGGGCGAAGACCAGGGTGCGGCCGCCGCGGGCCTCGACCTCGGCGACGACGCGGTCCAGCCGTGCCGAGACCTGGTGGCCGGTCTCGCCGCCGGGTGCACCGTCGGACCACAGCGACCAGCCGGGACGCTCGCCGCGGATCTCGTCGCCCGTCCGGCCCTCGTAGTCGCCGTACGACCACTCGGCGAGGTCCTCGTCGACCACCGCGTCGGGGAACCCCGCGAGCTCGGCGGTGCGCAGCGCGCGGGCGCGCGGGCTGGAGAACACCGCTGCGAACTCGATCTCGGCCAGCCGCGACGCGAGCAGACGCGCCTCGCTCTCGCCGTCGGGCAGCAGGGGCAGGTCGGTGACGGACGTGTGGCGCCCGTTGCGCGACCACTCCGTCGCGCCGTGGCGGACGATCCAGAGCTCAGCGGCGTCGGTCATGGTCACTCCCAGGTCGTCGGAACCCCGTGCGCTGCCGATCCTCCCAGCACCCGGCTCGAGCCCCCCGGCCAGGTGGTCAGCCGGACGAGGTTCTCGAAGGCGTCGTCCCGACGGACGGGCTCGACCTGCAGGTGCGCGAACGGGGCCTCGGCGGTGGCGTGGCCGCCGATCTCGGCCAGCCGGGCGGACACCCGGTCCTGCTCGGCCCGGTCCAGGTACTGCCGGACGAAGGAGTGCCACACCACGGTGACGACGCCGGCCTCCACGTCGAGCTCGTCGAGCGCGTCGCCGGCGCTCGCGACCAGCAGGTCGACGGGCATCTCGGCGGCCACCTCCAGCGCGCCACGGAGCCGGGCCACGCGGTCGGCCTGGTCGGGCCAGACGTACGACAGCAGCCGCAGCCGTCCGTCGGCGGTGGTGACGTCGATCGGCGCGAGGTCGACGCCCACGCGCTCGACGACGTCGACGGTCTCGCGCACCGGCGGGGTCGGGCCGCGCCAGCAGTCGTCCAGCCGCACCGGGCTGTCGGGAACGCCCCAGGTGCCGCCGTCGAACCGGTAGTCCCACGCGTCGAAGCGCAGGTTGAGGCCGGCGCTGCAGCCCAGCTCCCACAGCCGGACGGGCAGCGGGTGGGCGTCGAGCACGTGCATCAGCCCGCCGAGCAGGGCGGCCGAGCGTCCCGGGTCGTTGGTCTGCGGGGCGCTGTCGAGCACTGCGCGCAGGGTCTCGCGGTGCTCGACCAGCGCCCCGAGGACGACCGGCCAGGCCGCGTCGCCGTCCCAGCGACCGCCGACGGTCGGGTAGGAGGCCGCGAGGGCGGGCACGGTGCCGTCGAGGACGAGCCGGTGCAGGCCGCCGACCAGTCGCAGCGCCAGCGCGGACGGGCCGGGGTCGGCCTCGTGGCCGCGCAGCACGTCGGCGGTCGGGCCACCGGCGTCGAGGTCGTCGGCGAGCCGGGTGAGCAGGTCCTCGTACATGGCCGACCCGCGCCGTCCGCACGCGGCGGCCTGGTCGCGGACGTGGTCGACCGTGCGCGAGGGGTTCACAGGGCGAGGGTAGGCCCGGTAGACCTGGTGCCCCGACCGAGGAGGACGCCATGACCGGAGCAGGCGACCAGCAGCCACGGACCTATCCCCCGGGCGTCACCTGCTGGATCGACACCGAGCAGCCCGACGTCGACGCCGCGCTCGCCTTCTACGGCGGCCTGCTCGGCTGGTCGTTCACCGAGGCGATGCCGCCGGGCGCGCCGGGCCGCTACGTGGTGGCCACGCTGGGCGGCCAGGACGTGGCCGGCATCGGCGGCCCGGCCGACGGCGAGCCGTCGTGGAGCACGTACGTCGCGGTGGCCGACGCGGACGAGGCGGCCGCGCACCTCACGGGTCTGGGCGCGACCGTGGTCTCACCGCCGGAGGACGCGGGCCCCGGCGGACGCGCGGCGGTGCTGCGCGATCCCGAGGGCGCGGAGTTCCGGTTGTGGCAGGCACGCCGCCGGCTCGGTGCGCAGGCGGCCAACGTGCCCGGCGCCTGGAACTTCAGCAACCTGCACACCGCCGACCCCGCCGCCGCGCAGGCCTTCTACGGCGCCGCGTTCGGCTGGGCCTTCGCCGACCAGGGGTGGGCCACGTCGGTCCAGGTGCCCGGCTACGGCGACCACCTCGAGAGCACCGTCGACCCCGACATCCGCACCCGCCAGGCCCAGGCGCCCGAGGGGTTCGAGGACACGATCGGCGCGATCGTCCCGGTCGAGGACGAGGCGCCGCACTGGCACGTCGTCGTCACGGTGCAGGACCGGGACGCGTCGGCCGCGCTCGCCGAGAGCCTCGGCGCCACGGTGCTGCGCAGCGCGGACGAGGAGTGGTCGCGCACCGCGACCGTCCGCGACCCGCAGGGGGCGGTGCTCACCCTGAGCCAGTTCGCTCCCCCCACCGACTGGGGCTAGGCGGCCTGCTTCGCCCGCGAGCGCTCGCGGGCGGCGGGCACCACCAGCGCCGACGGGACCAGCATGATCGCGACGACGAGCAGCGCGTCGAGCGTGCCGACGTGCTCGGCGACGAACCCGATGAACGGCGGGCCGGCCAGGAAGGCGGTGTAGCCGATGGTCGAGACCACGCTGACGCGGGCCGCGGCACCGCGCGGGTCGTCGGCGGCGGCGCTCATGCCCACGGGGAAGCCGAGCGAGGCACCCAGGCCCCACAGGCAGACGCCGACCACGGCGAGCGGCAGCCACGGCGAGAACACCGTGACCAGCACGCCCACGCCGGCCATCGCCATCGTCGACCAGAGGACGGGCACGCGTCCGTACCGGTCGAGCAGGCCGGTGCCGAGCATGCGTCCCACGGTCATCGCGGTGACGAACGCGGCGAAGCCCGCGGCGCCGCCCCACGACGGCAGGTCGTACCCGTCGACGAGCGCGACGGCGAGCCAGTCGTTCGCGGTGCCCTCGGTGAGCGCCAGGCCCAGCACCAGCAGGCCGATCATCAGGGTCTTGGGCTCGAGCCACGCGGTGAGCGGGCTGCGGCGCTCGGCGCCGGGCACCCCCTCCTCACCGGCCTCTGCCCGACCCACGGGCAGGAACGAGCGCACCGAGGTCTGCACCACCGCGAGCATGACCACGCACGCGACCGCGAGGTGCGGGAACAGGCCCAGCCCGGTCGCGGACGCGAGCGCGCCGCCGCCCGCGCCGGCGACGGTGCCCAGGCTGAACGCGGCGTGGAAGCGCGGCATGATCGTGCGTCCCAGCTCGCGCTCGACGTCGGCGCCCTCGAGGTTCATCGCCACGTCCCAGGTGCCGACGCCGAAGCCCATGACGCACAGGAACACCGCCGTGACGGGCACCGCGGTGAGCACGGTGGCGCCCCAGGAGGCGCCGACGAGACCGACCGCGACGAGACCGGACGCCACCGCCACGACCCGCGCCGTGCCGAACCGGTCGACCAGGGCGCCGGCGACCGGCAGCCCGCTCACCGAGCCCACCGACAGCGCGAGCAGCAGCAGGCCGAGCTGGCCCGGCGACAGCCCGAGCGCGTCGCGCGCCACCGGGATCCGTGACATCCAGCTCGCGAACACGAAGCCGTTGAGACCGAACACGAGGGCGACGGCGGTGCGCGCCGAGCGCACGTCGGTCGTGGGTGACATGGGTGGAGGCTCCGTCGCTCTCGGGTGGCTTCGTTGGGCTGGCGAATCGTTTCGATCGAATCGATTCGCTATTGTTCCGACCGAGCACCGTCCCCGTCAAGGCAGGAGGCACGATGAGCGGCACCGGTCGCCCCACGCTGTCCGACGTCGCCGCGAGCGCCGGCGTCTCGCTGTCGACGGCCTCGCTGGTCTTCTCGGGCACCAAGCCCGTCTCCGACGGCACCCGGGTGCGCGTGCTCGCCGCGGCCGACGCGCTGGGCTACCTGGGGCCCGACCCCGCGGCGGCGTCCCTGCGACGCGGGCGCTCCGGGGTCGTCGGCGTGCTCGTCGGCGACCGGCTGATCAACGCGTTCCGCGACGCGGTGACCGTCGCGACGCTCGACGGGATCTCGGAGGTCTTCGACGAGCTCGGCACCGGCCTGCTGCTGATGCCCGGCGGGCCTGCCAGCTCGCGCACCACGGTCGACCGCGTCGCCCGGCTCGCGCTCGACGCGGTGGTCTTCGGGTGGTGCGGCGCCGACGACGAGCCGTCCCTGGACCAGCTGCGGCGGCGTGGCATCCCGCTCGTCGGCGTCGAGGGCCCGCACGCGCCCGACGTGCCGCTCGTCGACATCGACCACCGCGGCGGCTCGCGGGCGCTCGCCCGGCACCTGCACGACCTCGGGCACCGCGACGTAGGCGTCGTCACCCTGCCGCTCGTCGCCGACGGCCGCGACGGACGGGCGGACGACGCCCGGGTGGGCTCGTGCCGCTTCCACGACGCCCGCGAGCGGCTCACGGGCGTCCGCGAGGTGATGGGCGAGGTGCGGGTCTGGGAGGCCGCGCGTCACCACGTCGACGACGGGCGACGGGCGGCCCACGGGCTCCTGGCCGACCCGGCCACCGCGCCGACGGCCGTCGTGGCTCAGAGCGACCTGCTGGCCGTCGGCGTCGTGCTCGCCGCCGCCGAGCTCGGCCTGGACGTGCCCGGAGACCTCAGCGTGGTCGGGTTCGACGGCGTCGAGACCCCGTGGCTCGGCCCGCACACCCTGACCACGGCCGTCCAGCCGATGGTCGAGAAGGGGCGCATCGCCGGGCGCATGGTCGGCGCGATGCTCGCCGGAGAGCGCCCGGACGACGTCGTCCTCCCCGTCGAGGTGCGCCTCGGCACCACGACGGGGCCCGCGCCGACCTAGAGTCCGGTCGGGTTGTTGAACTGCTGCTCCCGGTGGCCGGGGAGGTCCGCAAGGGCCTCCTGGGCCTGGGAGAGCAGCTTGTGCTCGACGAGCACCTCGTAGCGGGTGGCCACGACCTGCGAGACCGACGTGAAGTCGCGGCGGCCACCGGTGAGCGAGTAGCCGATCACGCCCCACACGAGGCCGAAGAACAGGCCGATGAACAGGGCGCTGACGACGGTGGGCAGCCACTGGCCCTCGCCGTTGAACAGGCCGAGCAGCAGGCCGATGAACAGGCCGAACCAGGCGCCCGACGCGGCACCGGCGCCGGCGGCGCGCGGGTACGTCATGCGGCCGGTGATGCGCTCGACCTGCTTGAGGTCGGTGCCCACGATCAGGCAGTTCTGCACCGGGAAGCCCCGGTCGGACAGGTGGTCGACGGCCTTCTGGGCGGCGGCGTAGTCGTCGTGGACTCCGAGCGACTGCGGGAACTCGAGCTGGAGCCCGGGACGCGCGGTGGTGGGGGGCATGGCTTCCTCCTGTAGAGCGGTGCCTCCAGCGTACGGCGGGCGCTCAGCGCAGCCGGTAGTCCTTGAGCAGGGCGCGGCCGATGATCATCTTCTGGATGTCCGAGGTGCCCTCGCCGATGAGCATGAACGCCGCCTCGCGGTACAGGCGCTCGATCTCGTACTCCTTGGAGTAGCCGTAGCCGCCGTGGATGCGGAAGGAGTCCTGCACGACCTCGTTGCAGTACTCGGCGGCGACGTACTTGGCCATGCCGGCCTCGACGTCGTTGCGCTCGCCCTTGTCCTTGAGCCGGGCCGCCTTGACCATCATCGCGTGCGCCGTCTCGACCTTGGTGGCCATCTCGGCGAGGCGGAAGAGCACCGCCTGGTGCTGGGCGATGGGCTTGCCGAACGTCTCGCGCTGCTGGGCGTACTCGATGCCGAGCTCGAACGCGCGCAGCGCGATGCCGCACGCGCGGGCGGCGACGTTGACGCGGCCCACCTCGACGCCGTCCATCATCTGGTAGAAGCCGCGCCCCGCCTCGCCGCCGAGCACCTGGTCGGCCGAGATCGCGTGGTTCTCCAGGATCATCTCGGTGGTGTCGACGCCCTTGTAGCCCATCTTGTCGATCTTGCCGGGGATGGTGACGCCGGGAGCGGTCTCGCCGAAACCGGCCTCCTTCTCCACCAGGAAGGTCGTCATGTTCTTGTACACCGAGTCCGAGCCCTCGTCGGTGCGCACCAGCACCGCGACGAGGTTGGAGCTGCCGCCGTTGGTCAGCCACATCTTCTGGCCGGTGATCGAGTACGAGCCGTCGTCCTGGCGGGCGGCCTTGGTCTTGATCGCCGACACGTCCGAGCCGAGGCCGGGCTCGGACATCGAGAACGACCCGCGCACCTCGCCCGTCGCCATCCTCGGCAGGTACTTCTTCTTCTGCTCCTCGGTGCCGTGGTGCATGAGCATGTAGGCCACGATGAAGTGCGTGTTGATGACGCCCGAGACGCTCATCCAGCCGCGCGCGATCTCCTCGACCACCAGCGCGTAGGTCAGCAGCGACTCGCCGAGACCGTCGTACTCCTCGGGGATCATCAGGCCGAAGATGCCGAGCTCCTTGAGGCCCTCGACGATCTTCGTGGGGTACTCGTCGGCGTGCTCCAGCTCGGTGGCGACCGGCAGGATCTCCCGGTCCACGAACTCGCGGACGGTCTTGATGATCTCCTGCTGGACGTCGGTCAGTCCGTCGGTGCTGGCAAGTCGTCCCACGGGGGCTCCTCTGGTCGGCGTGCCCCCACTATCTACCCGCGGGTAACCGGACGCCAGCCCGGGTGCTGTTCCTCACACGGCAGGGCTCAGCGGTCGCCGAGCACCGCGTTCGCGTGGTCGAGGTCCTCCTGCTGGTCGACCTCGATGCACGGGTAGGCCGAGATGTCGAGGGCCTGGACGCGCAGGCCGTCACGCTCGACGGCGAGCTCGATGCCACGCTCGAAGTAGTCCTGGTCGTCGCACTCCTCGAGCCGCGAGACCAGGACCGCCTTGTCGGCGGCCGCGACGAAGTTGATGCCGACGGCCTCGCCGAGACCCACCGACGTGTCGACGGTCTTGGACAGCTCGCGGACGTACCCGTCCGCGTCGAGGGTGTACTTGACCTCCTCCTCGGCCACCGACTCGGTGTTGACCGCGACGAAGGTGCGGTCGTCGTCCAGGTGGCCGTCGAGCAGGCCGAGCAGCTCGCGGTCGAACACCACGTCGCCGTTGAGCCACAGGACGCCCGAGGCGCCCGTGAGCCGCAGCGCCGCGAGCAGCGAGCGGTTGGTGTTGGTGGTGTCGAAGTACGGGTTGTAGACGAAGCCGATGTCGGGGCTCGCCTCGATGATCTGCTCGAGCTTGAACCCCACGACCGCGGTGATGCGCAGGTCGGGCCCGAAGTGGTCGCGCAGGTACTCCACCTGGCGGCGCATGATCGTCTGGCCGCTGCGCAGCGGGGTGAGCGGCTTGGGGTGGGGGCGCCCGAGACGGGTGCCCATTCCGGCGGCGAGGATCACGACTTCGAACACGCCGCGACCCTAGGGCATCACGGCGTGGGGGGCTCCCACTTGGTGGTGCGCTGCATGCCGGCGGCGCGGCCCTTGCCGGAGATCACCAGGGCCATCTTGCGCGAGGCCTCGTCGATCATCTCGTCGCCGATCATCGCCGAGCCCTTGGCTCCGCCGGCCTCCGAGGTGTGCCACTCGTAGGCGTCGAGGATGTCCTCGGCGTGGTCGTAGTCCTCCTGGCGGGGGCTGAAGACCTCGTTGGCTGCGGCCACCTGGTCGGGGTGCAGCACCCACTTGCCGTCGAAGCCGAGGGCGGCCGAGCGGTCGGCGACGCGGCGGAAGCCGTCGACGTCGCGGATCTGCAGGTACGGGCCGTCGATGGCCTGCTTGTCGTGCGCGCGGGCCGCCATGAGGATGCTCATCAGGATGTGGTGGTAGGCGTCGCCGACGTCGTAGCCCGGGGGCTGCTCGCCCACCACGAGCGACTTCATGTTGATGCTCGCCATGAAGTCGGCGGGGCCGAAGATGAGGGTCTCGACGCGCGGCGAGGCCTTGGCGATGGCGTCGATGTTGATCAGGCCGAGGGCGTTCTCGATCTGCGCCTCGATGCCGATGCGGCCGACCTCGAGGCCGTGCTCGGTCTCGATCTGGGTGAGCAGGAGGTCGAGCGCGACGACGTGCTCGGGGGTCTGCACCTTGGGGAGCATGATCGCGTCGAGGTTGGCGCCGGCGCCCTCGACGACCTCGATCACGTCCTGGTAGGTCCACTTGGTGGTCCAGTCGTTGACGCGCACGACGCGCACCTTGTCGCCCCAGCCGCCCTCGTTGAGCGCGGCGACGATGTTCTTGCGGGCGCCGGGCTTGGCCAGCGGCGCGCACGCGTCCTCGAGGTCGAGGAAGACCTGGTCGGCGTCCAGGCCCTTCGCCTTCTCGAGGAACCGGGGGTTGGAGCCGGGCACGGCGAGGCAGGAGCGGCGCG
>NZ_JBMGQR010000021.1:0-60866 GCF_049059935.1 Solicola agrisoli
TGGGGCTCGGACCGTTCGCCGCCGAGCTCGTCGTCCTGCGCGGCGCCAACGCCCCCGACGCCGTCCCGCGCCACGAGGACCGCGTCACCGCCGAGGTGGAGGAGCAGTACGGCGCCGGCGCCTCGCTCGACGACGTCGCCGAGTCGTGGCGCCCCTTCCGCACCTGGGCCGTGGTGCACCTGCGCGCGATGCGTGAGCAGCGCACCCACGAGATCGCCGGTGCTCACTCCGGCTGAGTACGAGCGCGCTGTCGACGTGCCGTCGAGCCCGCCACCGTGGGGGCATGACGACGATCCGACGGGCGATGATCGCGGTCGCCACCGTGTTCTGGGCGGTGCCGATCGTGACCGCGGCGCTCGCCTGGCTCGTCGTGCCCCAGGACGAGGTCGAGGGCTGCACCAGGGTCGCGGTGTTCGACTGCATGTCGGTGCGCGACACCCTGCGCCTGTACACGCTGGTGCTCGGACCGCCCGCGTTCGTGGCCGGAGCGGTGCTGCTGGGCGTCCTGGCGGCCCTCGGAGCCTGGTGGCGCGGACGTGCCGCCCGGGCCGCGGGCTGAGCCTCAGCCCGCGAGGATCGTCTCGTCGAGCAGCCGGCGCAGCACGTCGAAGTGCCGCTCGGCGGCCTGCTCGTCGTACATCGACGTGTCGGCCATCGAGTAGCCGTGCGGGGCACCGGGATAGACCTCGTTGACGTGGGGACGGCCGGCGTCCGCGAGCGTCCGGCCGAGGGTGGCGACCGCCTCGGGCGGCATCGAGCGGTCGGCGTCGGCGTGCCCGAAGGCGTAGGACGCGGTGGATGCCGCGACGGACAGGTGCGGGCTGTCGGGCTCGTCGGTCACCAGGCCGCCGCCGTGGAACCCGCCGACCGCCGCGACGAGACCGGGGAACCAGCCGGCCGTCCGGATCGCGAGCCGTGCGCCAATGCAGTAGCCGGTGGTGCCGATCGGTCCGTCAGCGGCGTGCTCCTGCAGGGTCGAGACCCAGGCGCGCGCGTCGGGTCCGGACAGGTCGGGGGTGAGCGCCCCCACGCGGTCCATCACGCCCGACCCGAAGAACGCCTCGCGTGCGCCCTGCTCACGCAGGTCGCCCTGCGGTGCGAGGTCGGCGGCGCTGCCGTCGCGGTAGAACACGTGCGGCACCAGCACGGTGCAACCCCAGCCCGCGACGCGGTCGGCCATCGACGCGATCTGAGGACGCAGGCCGATGGCGTCGACGTAGAGGAGCACCCCCGGCCGTCCGGGCTCACCGGCGAGGTAGGCCTCCGCCACGCCGTCGTCGGTCCGGATCTCGAGCGTGCGTCCCATGGACCCGACGGTAGGCCGAGCCGTCCGGCCCCCACACTGGAGGGGTGCCAGCAGGAGGACCCGCCACCGATCCGCGTCGGACGACGCCGCCGCCGATGTCGTCCATCGACCGCGTGCGGCGCCGCGTCGGCGCCGTCGGCCTGTTCTCCATCACCATCCACGGCGTGCTCGGCCTCATCGGCGGCGCGTACGTCGTGATGGGCCAGGGCCGCCGCACCGACGCGTCCTGGCTCCTGGTGATCTCGGCGCTCATCGCGATCGGCACCGTGGTCGGCGTGCGCGTCATCCTCGGACGCCGTCCGTTCAGCGTGCTCTGGACGGTGGTCTCGGTGCTGCCCACCGCGGCCGGCGCCGTCTGGATCCTGGGCTACCGGTAGACGCACGACGGCCCCCACCGAAGGGAGGGGGCCGTCGTCAGGTCGAGCGCGTCAGTTGTTGTAGAACGGCTGCGACTGCGGGTTGAAGCGGTCCATCCGCACCTTCTTGGCACCGTCGGTCCGCTTGTCGTCCAGCGACAGGACGTCAAGGCCCTTCTGGATGTCGTTGGAGTAGATGTAGCCGTTGTAGTAGTACGCCGACCACGATCCGCCGGTCTTGAGCTCGGTGTCCGAGATCGGACCGCGGTCGAACCAGGCGATCTCCTTGGGCTTCTTGGAGTTGGTGAAGTCCATGACCGAGATGCCGCCCTGGTACCAGGCCTGCACCATGATGTCCTTGCCCTCGACCGGGATCAGCGAGCCGTTGTGGGCCACGCAGTTCTCGGTGTTGGACTGGGTGCGCGGGATCTTGTAGTAGCTGCCGAACTTCAGCTGGCCGAGGCGCGTGATGTCGTAGATCGCGTCGGCGCCCTTGGTGCGGCCCGTCTCGGGGTTGCAGGTGGGGCCACCGCCGCCGCCGAGCTCGTCGGTGAAGACGACCTTGGTGCCGGCGTTGTTGAAGGTCGCCGAGTGCCAGAACGCGAAGTTCTCGGTGTCGCGGACCGTCGTGGTCACCTTGGGGTTCTCTCGGTCGGAGATGTCCATCAGGATGCCGTCTCCCATGCACGCACCGGCGGCGATGTCCTTGGACGGGTAGGCGGTGATGTCGTGGCAGCCGGTGGTCTGGCTGGAGTAGCCGCCGGCGGGCTGGCCGCCGTCCGGGAACAGCACCGGGGTGCCGACGAGCTTGGCGGCAGCCGGGTCGTCGACGGGAACCTTGACGACGCCGATCTTGTCGTGCGGCGGCTGGCAGTCGGGGAACGCCGCGTTGGGCGAGTACGACGAGACGTACACGTAGACGTTCTTGTTCTTCTTGTCGGGCGCCAGCGTGTGCGTGTGCGAGCCGCAGGGGGTCTCGACGGCGGACACGTAGCGCGGCGACGCGGGGTTGGAGATGTCGAAGACGCGCACGCCCTCCCACGAGGTCTTGACGGTCGCCGACTGCGCCGTGCTCGCGCACGAGCTGTCGTTGCGGCTGGAGTCGACCGACAGCACCAGCAGGTTCTTGTAGACCGAGATGTCGTTCTGCGCGCCGGTGCACTTCACCTGAGCGACGATCCGCGGGTACTTCGGGCGCTTCACGTCGTAGACCATGAAGCCCTCGTAGTTGCCCGCGAAGACGTAGTCGCCCTTGAACGCGAGGTCGGAGTTCAGCGCCGCCTCGGACGCGAACGGGCCCTGCTTGGGCAGGTTGGCGATCAGCGACAGGTTGTCGCTGGAGTCGCTCTCGCCCGGCTTCAGCGTGTCGGGCTGGGCCTTGAGGCCGGCGAAGTCGTTGCCGGGCAGACAGGCCTGGGCGAAGTTGTCGCCGGCGGCCTTGAGCTCGGCGAGCTCGGCTGCGGAGCACGACGAGCCGGCGCTGCGCGTGGACGCGCCCTCGCGCTCCTCCTCGTCGTCGGCGAAGGCCTGGCCGTTCATGCCGACGGCGAGGACGAGTCCGGCGACGGCCGTGCCGATCACCGTCGCGTGGCGGCGTGGCCGGGGGGCTCTCCAGGTGCGGTTCTTCACGTCGATCGTGGCCTCTCAGGGGTTTACGCCGGCGGCGAGTGGGGACGATGGGGGTGTCCTACCCCGCGCGCACCGGCTCAAACCCGACATCTGGAACTGGTGCGCGGCCGAGACGAGGAGCCCGTCCGTGGTCCTGCAGTGCCGAGCCCCGCGAGCCGTCCTGGCGCTCGCGTCCGTCCTGCTCCTGGCGGGCACCACCGCGTGCTCGTCGTCCGAGGACGACGCCTCGGGCGGGGTCGACGTGATCGTGCCGGGGGAGCCCGGCGAGGACGCGACGACGGTGGCGCCGGAGAAGGTCGAGGGCGCGGCGGACGACTTCAACGACGACGACGTCGAGTTCGTGCAGATGATGGTGCCGCACCACGGGCAGGCGCTGACGATGACCGCGATGGCGGCGACCCACGCGAGCGACGCGGGCGTCAAGCGTCTGGCCAGTCGCATCGAGGCCGCGCAGCGTCCCGAGATCCTGCAGATGTCGGCCTGGCTGAAGTCGCGCCGGGTCGAGGTGCCGTCGGCGGGCGACCACGGGTCCGCGCACGACCACGGCGCGCACGGTCACGGCGAGATGATGGGCATGCTCACCGACGACCAGCTCGCCGAGCTCGACGCCGCCCGCGGGGCCGCGTTCGACCGGCTCTTCCTCGAGGGCATGATCCGCCACCACGAGGGCGCCGTTGCGATGGCCGACGACGTCGCCACCGGCGGCGTGGACGTCCGCGTCGCCGAGCTCGCCGCCGACGTCAACACCGGCCAGCTCGTCGAGATCCGCCGGATGAAGGACATGCTCGCCGCCCTCTGACGAGCGGCGACCCCGTCGCGTCAGGCCCAGCTGCTGCCGGGCGGCAGGACGGGGGTGGACGAGAGCTCGGCCTTGGCGATCGAGCGCAGGTGCACCTCGTCGGGACCGTCGAACAGGCGCATCGCGCGGTGCCAGCCGTACATCGCGGCGAGCGGGGTGACGTCGGTGACGCCGGCGCCGCCGTGCACCTGGATGGCGCGGTCGATGACGGCGGTCGCGGCACGGGGGACGGCGACCTTGGCCATCGCGACGAGCCCGCGGGCCGCCTTGTTGCCCTCGGTGTCGATCACGTGGCACGCGCGGTGGCAGAGCAGGCGCGCCTGCTCGATCTCGATGCGCGACTCGGCGATCTGCTGCTGGACGACGCCCTGCTCGGCGAGCGGGGCGCCGAACGCGACGCGGCTCTGCGCGCGCTCCACGAGCATCGCGAGCGCACGCTCCGACGCGCCCAGCGCGCGCATGCAGTGGTGGATGCGGCCGGGGCCGAGCCTGGCCTGCGCGGCCGCGAACCCGCCGCCCTCCTCGCCGACGACGTTCGACACCGGCACGCGCACGCCGTCGAAGCGGACCTCGGCGTGGCCGTGCTGGTCGTGGTGCCCGAAGACGGGCAGGTCGCGCACGACGGTGACGCCGGGGGTGTCCATCGGGACGATCACCATCGTCTGCTGACGGTGGGTGGCGGCCGACGGGTCGGTCTTGCCCATGACGACGAGGACGGCGCAGCGCGGGTCCATAGCGCCGCTCGTCCACCACTTGCGGCCGGTGATGACGTACTCGTCGCCGTCGCGCTCGATCCGGGTGGCGATGTTGGTGGCGTCGCTGCTGGCGACGTCGGGCTCGGTCATCGCGAAGGCCGAGCGGATCCGGCCGTCGAGCAGCGGCTCGAGCCAGGTGCGCTTCTGCTCCTGCGTGCCGAGCAGGTGCAGCAGCTCCATGTTGCCGGTGTCGGGGGCCTGGCAGTTGATCGCCTCGGGGGCGAGGTCGTTGCTCCAGCCCGACAGCTCGGCGATCGGCGCGTACTCCAGCTGCGTCAGCCCCGACTCCGACGGCAGGAACAGGTTCCACAGCCCGCGCTGACGGGCCGTGGACTTCAGCTTCTCGACGACGGGCGGGACGACGTGGTCGTCGGGGTGGACGCCGCGCCGCGCCGCGAGGTACTCGGCCTCGGCGGGCAGCACGTCGTCGCGCACGAACTGCACCATCGTGTCGCGCAGCTCGGCGGCGCGGGCGGACGGCGACGGCAGGGAGTGGTCGGCACTGAAGGGGGTCACGCTGCTCCTGAGGTCTGCCCGAGCGACCGCTCGGGATCTCTGGACGATAGGCCCGGGCTCACGACCATCCGCGACCTGGTGCCGTCTGCCCGACCTGCGTCAGCTCGGACCGGCCATGGCGTAGCCGACGACGACGTCGACGTCCCCCGCCGGGCAGGGGCGGCAGCCGCGGGTGAGCATCACCACCGGGACGACGGTGCCGTCCGTCTCGACGGCACGCAGCTCGGTGCGGCGGACGTCCTCGTCCTGCGCCGACGCGTCGAGCACCTCGAGCACCGTGGCGTGGTCGGCCGGCTCGATCCGTGCGAGCACCTCGGCCGTGGTGCGCGCCCGCGGGCGCTCGGGCACCTCGACCTCGCCGTGCGCGGCGGGCTCGGCCCACCGCCAGGTGCCGGCGTCGACGCGATGGGCGAACGGCTCGATGATGAGTCCCTCGAGCACGAAGGCACGTCGCTCGGCAGGCCAGTACGGCAGCCGCAGCTTGCTGAGCGCGACGAACATCCACGAGCCCACGTCCTCGAGCTGGGCGAGCTCGCGCTCGGCCAGCCTCAGCGCCTCGGCGAGGTCGTCGGCGGTCGCGACGGGGCGCGACGCGCGTGGCACGAACTCGGCGGTGGGAGGCACCAACCCATCATGGGGTCCGCGAGCGGCGGGCGCACCGGGTATGCGCGTGTCTTGAGATCGTCGTGAGCGCGCGGTGAACCACGGGGACGTGTCGGGCATCTGACCTGTCGACACCACCGACCAGGAGGAACCGATGCGAACCGTGAGAGCCGCGCTCGCCCTGACCCTGCTGCTGGCCGCCGGCGCGCTCGCGGCCCCCGCCTCGGGGGCGGCGTCCACCGCGACCGTCCGCGGCACCGTCACCGTGACCGGTGGGGCGCCGCTCGACAAGGCGTACGTCCGCCTGGTCGACCCGCGCCTCGAGCCCGACCCCGAGCCGCGACAGATCGACGGGGACGAGGCGGACGCGCGCGGACGGTTCAGCATGGCCGGGGTGCCGTCCGGCTCCTACGAGCTCGCCGTCGAGGACCTCGACGGCCGGTGGCAGCCGAGGGTCGTCCCCGTCACCGTCTCGGGCGGCACGGTCACCGTGGACGTCCGGCTCGCCGCGGGGCGCACGGTCACCGGCACGGTGGTGCGTGTCGACGGCAGGCCGGCGGTGGGCGCGGTCGTCACGCTCTGGGACGACTCGCTCTACAGCTGGGTGCGGCACACCGTCACGGGCAGGGACGGACGGTTCGTCGCTCGCGGGCTCACCGCCCGTCCCCACCGCGGCACGGTGGACCCCGAGACCGCGGCCGACGCCACCTTCGCCCCGCAGTGCCTCGGCGGCTACTACGTGCCGCGCTACAACTGGTACGACCCCGACTTCCCCCAGCCCGACCCGGGGCCCGGCTGCGACGCGAGGAGCCGCGTGGTCGACGTGACGGCGGGCGACGCGTCGATCGGCACCGAGACGCTGCGTCACCGCAACGCGTTCGTCACCGGCACCGTCCGCGACGCCGGCGGCCGGCCCGTGGCGGGTGCGGCGATCGAGGTGCGGAGCTTCTACCAGGCCGACAACGACTTCGACGCGTACCCGTCTCAGCGCACCAGGTCAGACGCCCGGGGCCGGTACCGCGTGATGGTCGACGAGGACGCGTCGCAGCGGGTGTCGGCGTCGGCCAAGGGCTTCAGCACGCCGGCGAGTGCCCCGGCGCCCACCCCCGGGCTCGGGCGCACGGCGTCGCTCGACCTCCGGCTCAGGGCGACGCCGAGGCTCACCGTCACGGTCGCGAGCAAGCGCAAGCAGCAGGCCACCCTCCGGGTCCGGGTCGCGCCCCGCGCGGGCACCGGCACCGCGAGCGGGACGGTGACCGTCCGCTACAAGCTGCGCAACGGCAAGGCCGCCACCCGGACCGCGACGCTCGACCGCACCGGGACGGCTCGGCTGACGGTGAGCAAGGCCAGGTCGGGCAGGCGCACCTTCACCGTGCGCTACTCGGGCAGCCCGTCGTTCGAGGCGGGGAGGGTCAGGACCAGCGCGCGCGTGCGGTAGACAAGCGCCGTGGACGACCTCACCTTCGACGCGCTCGTCGAGCGCGCCCGCTCCCTCGTGACGGGCGACCGTCGCGTGGTCCTCGGCATCAGCGGCAGCCCCGGCGCCGGCAAGACGACGCTGGCCGAGCGCCTCGTCGAGGCACTGGCCGCACGGCCGCCCGAGGGTCTGGATCCCGGCGGGTGGGTCGCGCACGTCCCGATGGACGGGTTCCACCTCGCCGACGTGCAGCTGACCCGGCTGGGCAACCTCGACCGCAAGGGCGCCCCCGACACGTTCGATGCCGCGGGGTACGCGGCGCTCGTGCGTCGTCTCGTCTCCGAGCCGGACCGCCCCGACGAGGTGGTCTACGCGCCCGGGTTCGAGCGGGTGCTGGAGCAGCCGCTCGCCGGGGCGATCGCCGTGCACCCGTCGGTCCGGCTCGTGGTGAGCGAGGGCAACTACCTGCTGCTCGACGACGACCGCTGGCGTCCGGTGCGCGAGGCGATGGCCGAGGTCTGGTACTGCGACACCTCCGAGGACCGCCGCCTGCACCAGCTCGTCGCCCGGCACGCGGAGTTCGGCAAGTCGCCCGGCGACGCCCGCCACTGGTCGTTCGGACCCGACCAGGCCAACGCCGACCTCGTCCGCCCCACCCGCGACCGCGCCGACCTCGTCGTCCCCGACCACGTGCTGCGGGCCGTCCCGCCGACCTGAGCCGTCGGTCGCGGGGACGACGACGGCGCCGACCCCGTGCGGGGCGGCGCCGTCGGAGGGGTCGAGGGGTCACTCGACGCCGAGCGTCACCTCGGTCGACTTCACCAGGACGGTGACGACCGAGCCCTCGGACAGACCGAGGTCGTCGACGGCGTCCTTGGTGATCGACGACGTGATCGTCTCGCCACCGTTGAGCTGCACCTTGACGACGGCCATGGCCTCGCCGAGCGTCACCGAGACGACGGTGCCGGGCAGCTGGTTGCGGGTCGAGAGCTTCATGCGGGTGTCCTCCGAGGGGGTCGTGGGGTCGGTCGGGGCCGAGGCTACGTGAGCCCGCGGCGAGGGGCGCGAGGACGCGTTCCCGCTCGCTCCGCCGCTGACGGTGGCACGTGCGAACATGTGTTCGTGTCCACCGAGGGGACGATCCTGCACGCCGACCTCGACGCGTTCTACGCCTCGGTCGAGCAGCGCGACGACCCCTCGCTGCGGGGGCGACCGGTGGCGGTGGGCGGCGGCGTCGTCCTCGCGTGCAGCTACGAGGCCAAGGCCCGCGGCGTGCGCACCGCGATGAACGGACGCCGCGCGCTCCAGCTGTGCCCCGAGCTGGTGAGCGTGCCGCCGCGCATGTCGGCGTACTCCGAGGCGAGCCGGCGGGTTTTCGACGTCTTCCACGACACCACGCCGCTCGTCGAGGGCATCTCGGTCGACGAGGCGTTCCTCGACGTCGGCGGCCTGCGGCGCATCCGCGGCGCCCCGTCCACGATCGCCGCCCGGCTGCGCGTCGACGTGCTCGAACGGGTGGGGCTGCGGATCACCGTGGGGGTCGCGCGCACCAAGTTCCTGGCCAAGGTGGCGAGCGGGGTCGCCAAGCCCGACGGCCTGCTCGTGGTGCCCACCGACGCCGAGCTCGCGTTCCTGCACCCGCTGCCGGTCGAGCGGCTGTGGGGCGTCGGGCCCGTCACCGCCGAGAAGCTGCACGAGCGTCGCGTCCGCACCGTCGGCCAGGTCGCCGAGATGGGGGAGCGGGCGCTGGTCTCGCTGCTCGGCCAGGCGTCCGGGCGCCACCTGCACGCGATCTCGCAGGGCCTCGACACCCGTCCGGTGCAGACGGGCAGGCGGCGCGGGTCGGTCGGCGCGCAGCACGCGCTCGGACGTGGCCCGCACACCGCCGACGACGTCGACGCCGCCCTGGCCCGCCTCGTCGACCGCGTCTGCAGCCGCATGCGAGCGGCCGACCGGCGCGGTCGCACCGTCACCCTGCGGCTCCGGTTCGGCGACTACACGCGCGCCACCCGCTCGCACACCCTGCCCGGCCCCACCTCGCAGACGCGCGAGGTGCTCGACACCGCCCGCGCGCTGCTGCGCGCCGCCACCCCGGCGATCATGGACGACGGCATCACGCTCGTCGGCGTCGCCGTCGGCAACCTCGACGACGGCCCGGCCCAGCCGCAGCTGCCCTTCGACGGCAGCGACGGCACCGAGCTCGACACCGCCGTCGACGCGATCCGCGACCGCTTCGGCACCTCGGCCCTCACCCGTGCCGTGCAGCTCGGCCGCGACCAGGGGACGTCGGTCCCGGTGCTCCCCGATTCCCACGATCAGGACATCACGGACGTCGACGACGACTGACCGCCGACCTCGCCACCCCCGAAGCCCCCGATTTCCAGACGCGCACGGCTGCGGCCGATAACCTGGCGGTCCCACCTGGGACTCGGGGCGCCAGGCCCGTCACGCGCGCGAAGGATCGAGGCGATGTTCGAACCACTCGACGACCGCCTGCGCGACCAGGACGCCCTCGACGAGATCGAGATGACCAGCAACCTGATGATCGCGGCGTCGGAGTCCCAGGACCTCACCCAGGACGAGATCGACCAGATCCTCGGCCTCGGCTGATCCGCCGCGCGCGGACGTCGGCCCGCCGCGTGGACGACGCGCGAACGGCAGGTGAACGCCGCGCGACCGCCCGCGCGTCCGCGGCGCCCGGGACCCCCTAGCATGGGCGAGGCCCATCCACCGTCGATGAGGAGAGTCGCCGTGCGATTCAGTCTCCGGCCCACCGAGACGACGTTCTACGACCTGTTCGCCGAGTCCGCCGCGCACCTCGTCGAGGGCGCCGCGCTGCTCGCGTCGATGCTCGACTCGTCGGCCGACCGTCCGAGCATCGCCGAGCGCATGCGCGAGGCCGAGCACGAGGCGGACGAGACCACCCACGCCATCGTGCGTCGGGTGAACTCCACGTTCGTGACCCCGTTCGACCGCGAGGACATCTACCGTCTCGCGAGCAACCTCGACGACGTCATGGACTTCATGGAGGAGACCGTCGACCTGATCGGGCTGTACGAGATCGGCGACCTCCCCACCGAGTTCGCCTCCCAGGTCGAGGTGCTCCAGCGGGCCTGCGAGGTCACCGCCGACGCGATGCCCCGGCTGCGCACCATGAAGGACCTCGAGGAGTACTGGATCGAGATCAACCGCCTGGAGAACCAGGGCGACCGCAGCTACCGCCGCATCGTCGCCTCGTTGTTCAGCGGCAAGTACAAGACGCTCGAGGTGATGAAGCTCAAGGACGTCGTCGACTCCCTCGAGCACGCCATCGACGCGCTGGAGTCGGTGGCCAACACGGTCGAGCAGATCGCCGTCAAGGAGTCCTAGGGTGGATCTCGCCCTCGTGATGGTCGTCGCCGTCGTCCTCGTGGCGCTGGTCTTCGACTACACCAACGGCTTCCACGACGCCGCCAACGCGATCGCCACCTCGATCTCGACGCGCGCGCTCACCCCGCGCGTCGCGCTCGCGATGGCCGCGGTGATGAACTTCCTCGGTGCGTTCCTCGGCACCGAGGTGGCCGACACGATCGGCTCGATCATCGCCGGCGGCGTCGAGGGGGAGGGGCTGCACGGTCTGACGGTCGTGCTGGGCGCGCTCATCGGCGCCATCACCTGGAACCTCATCACCTGGTACTTCGGGCTGCCGTCCTCGTCGTCGCACGCCCTGATCGGCGGGCTCGTCGGCGCCGGCCTGGCGTCGGCCAGCGGCGTCAAGTGGGACGCGGTGGTCGACAAGGTGCTGATCCCGATGGTGGTGTCCCCGGTGATCGGGTTCGCCGGGGCGTTCGCGCTGATGACCGCGATCATGTGGACCTTCCGCAAGGCCAACCCCGGCCGGGTCAACCGCAACTTCAAGATGGCCCAGACCGTCTCGGCTGCCGCGATGGCGCTCGGTCACGGCCTGCAGGACGCCCAGAAGACGATGGGCGTGATCTTCCTCGCGCTGCTGGCCGGCGGCTACTACTCCGCCGACGACGGCATCCCGTTCTGGGTCAAGGTCTCGGCCGCCACGGCCATCTCGCTCGGCACCTACTCCGGCGGCTGGCGCATCATGCGCACCCTCGGCCGCCGCATCATCGACCTCGACCCGCCGCGCGGGTTCGCGTCCGAGACGGTCGCGGCGACCGTCCTGTACGTGATGGCCCTCGGCCTCGGTGCCCCCGTGTCGACCACCCACACCATCACCTCGTCGGTGATGGGCGCCGGCGCCACCAAGCGCTTCAGCGCCGTCCGCTGGGGCGTCGCCCGCGGCATCGTCGTCGCCTGGATCGTCACCATGCCCGCCGCGGCACTGGTGGCCGCCGCCACCTACGGCATCGGCCAGACCTTCCTCCCGTGACGCACGTCGGGCCAATCACCACGTGAACGTGGTGATTGGCCCGAAGCATGGGAGATCTACCGTGCATCGACCCAGCTACCACGTGAACGTGGTGTTTGGACGACGCCCGACGAGGGCTCAGCCGAAGCGCCCCTGGATGTAGGCCTCGGTGGCCTCCTCGTCGGGGTTGGAGAAGATCTTGGTCGTCTGGCCGACCTCGACGAGGCGGCCGGGCTTGCCGACGCCCGACAGGTTGAAGAAGGCCGTCTCCTCGGACACGCGAGCGGCCTGCTGCATGTTGTGGGTGACGATGACGATCGTGTACTGCTCCTTGAGCTCGTGGATCAGGTCCTCGATCGCGCTCGTGGAGATGGGGTCCAGGGCCGAGCAGGGCTCGTCCATGAGCAGCACCTGCGGCTCGACGGCGACCGCGCGGGCGATGCACAGACGCTGCTGCTGGCCGCCCGACAGGCTCGAGCCGGGCTTGCCGAGACGGTCCTTGACCTCGACCCACAGGTTGGACGAGCGCAGCGACCGCTCGACGATGACGTCGGCGTCGGCCTTCTTCATCCGCTTGCTGTTCAGGCGGCTGCCGGCGAGGACGTTGTCGTAGATCGACATCGTCGGGAACGGGTTGGGCCGCTGGAAGACCATGCCGATCTGGCGGCGGACGGCGACGGGGTCGATGTCGGCGCCGTACAGGTCCTGGCCGTCGATGAGGACCTTGCCCTCGACGCGCGCGCCGGGGATGACCTCGTGCATGCGGTTCAGCGACCGCAGGAAGGTGGACTTGCCGCAGCCGGACGGACCGATGAACGCAGTCACCGAGCGCGCCCGGATCGGGATGGTCACTCCCTCGACGGCGAGGAAGTCGCCGTAGTAGATGTCGAGGTCGGAGACGTCGATGCTCTTGGCCATGAGTTGATTCTTCCCTCTCGAGGTGCCGTTGACTACCGCTCGCCCTTGGGCGAGAAGACGTACGACACCAGGCGTGCCACCAGGTTGAGCAGCATCACGATGATCATCAGGACGAGGGCCGCTCCCCAGGCCCGCTCGATGCTGGGCGCCGGCGGGAAGCCGGGGCTCTGGATCGAGTTGAACGCGAAGACCGGCAGCGTCGCCATCCGGCCGTCGAAGATGTTGAAGTTGACCGAGTCGCTCACACCGACGGTGATGAGCAGCGGCGCGGTCTCGCCGATGACGCGCGCGACGGCGAGCGTCACGCCCGTCACGATGCCCGCCAGGGACGTCGGGAGGACGACCTTGACGATGGTGCGCCACTTGGGCACACCGAGAGCGTACGAGGCCTCGCGCAGCTCGTTGGGGACGAGCTTGAGCATCTCCTCGACCGAGCGGACGACCACGGGGATCATCAGCACGGCCAGCGCCACGGCGCCCGCGAAGCCCATCCGGACGCCCGGTCCGAAGAAGACCACGAACAGGGCGTAGGCGAACAGGCCGGCGACGATGGACGGGATGCCCGTCATGACGTCGACGAGGAACCGGATCCAGCCCGAGAGGCGGTTGTTCGCGCCGTACTCCACCAGGTAGATCGCGGTGAAGATGCCGATGGGCACGGACATGACCGTGGTGGCCAGCGTGATCAGGACGGTGCCCCAGATCGCGTGGTAGATGCCACCGCCCTCGCCGACCACGTTGCGCATCGAGAAGGTGAAGAAGTCGACGCCCATCACCGCGGCGCCCTTGCTGATCACCGTGTACATGATCTGCACGAGGGGCACCATCGCGAGGGCGAAGGCGCTCGTCACCATCACGGTGACGATGCGGTCGGTGGCGCGGCGGCCGCCCTCGACCGAGATCGACCAGATCGAGACGACGACGATCAGGGCCAGCCAGGCCAGCACGATGGCCGGCACCCAGCTGAAGCCGAGGGTCTTGAGCCCGATGCCGAGGAGCACGGCGGCCGCGGTGAGGCCCCAGCCGGCCTGGCGGGGCAGGCTCGGCTGCTTGAGGGACGGTCCGTCCCCGAGACCAGCGGGGCCCGTGGGACGGGCGGTGGTGTCGAGTGCCATGTCAGTTCGCTCCGGAGAATTCGCTGCGACGGTTGACGACCCAGCGCGCGGCGAAGTTGACCGCGAACGTGATGATGAAGAGCACCAGGCCGCTGGCGATCAGGGCGTTGATGGTCAGGCCGCTCGACTCCTTGAACTGCAGGGCGATGTTGGCCGGGATCGTGCTCGGGTTGGTCGAGCTGATCAGGTTGAGCGTGACGACGCCGCTGGCCGAGAGCACCAGGGCGACGGCCATGGTCTCGCCGAGCGCGCGGCCGAGGCCGAGCATGGCGCCACCGACGATGCCCGAGCGGGCGTAGGGGAAGACCGTCATGCGGATCATCTCCCAGCGCGTGGCGCCGAGGGCGAGCGCGGCCTCCTGGTGCAGGCGGGGCGTCTGCAGGAAGATCTCGCGGGTGATGGCGGTGATGATCGGCAGGATCATCACCGCGAGCACCACGCCCGCGGTGAAGAAGGTGCGGCCGGTGGCCGAGAACGGGCCGGCGAAGAACGGCAGGAAGCCGAGGTTCTCGTCCAGCCACTGGTAGGCCGGGACGAGCTGCCCGGCGAGGACCTGGGCGCCCCAGAGGCCGTAGACCACCGAGGGCACCGCGGCCAGCAGGTCGATCAGGTAGCCGAGCAGCTGGGCGATGCGGCGCGGCGCGTAGTGGCTGATGAACAGCGCCACGGCGATCGCGAGGGGCAGGGCGATGACGAGGGCCAGGATGGCCGCGTAGAGCGTGCCGTAGACCAGGGGAGCGACGAAGCGGATGAACGTCGTGCCGCTCTTGACCTCGTCGGGGGAGGCCGTCATGCCGGGGATGCCCTCGACGGTGAGGAACACCGCGACCCCGGCGAGGATCACCAGGATCGCGATGCCGGCGCCGGTCGAGATGCCGGCGAAGATACGGTCACCGCGGCGGACGACGGGGCGCTCGCTCTTGGTCTGGGACACGGGGGTAGCTCCTGGAGCCTGGACGGGACGGGGACCGACCGCGGCAGGCGGCGCGCGCCGCGGGGACGCGCGCCGCCTGCCGGCGGATCAGCTGATCTTCTCGACGATCGGGCGGATCTTGGACTCGAGGTCCTCCGAGATGGGGGCCGAGCCGGCACCCTTCGCGGCGGCCTCCTGGCCGTCGGCGCTCGAGACGTAGGTGAGGAAGCCCTTGACGAGCTCGCCCTTGGCGGCGTCCTCGTACTTCTCGCAGGCGATCATGTACGACACCAGGACGATCGGGTAGACGCCCGACTCGGTGGTGGTGCGGTTGACGGTGAACGCGATGTCGGTCGCGTCGCGACCCGAGACCTGCTCGCTCTCGTCGAGCACCGCGGCCGCGGCGTCGGCGGTGGGCTCGACGAACTCGTCGCCCACGCCGATCTTGGCGACACCGAGGTCGCCGGCCTGGCTGGCGTCGGCGTAGCCGATGGTGCCGTCGCCGCCCTGGACGGCGGAGATGACGCCCGAGGTGCCCTCGGCGCCCTCGCCGCCCTTGATCGGCCAGGTCTGGATGGCGCCGCCGGTCCAGGTGCCGCCCGAGGTCTGGTCGAGGTAGTCGGTGAAGTTCTCGGTGGTGCCCGAGTCGTCCGAGCGGTGCACCGGCGTGATGGCGGTGCTCGGCAGGTCGGCGTCGGGGTTGTCGGCCTTGATCTTCGCGTCGTCCCAGGTCTTGATGGTGCCCTGGAAGATGTCACCGACGACGGCCGGCGACAGGTTGAGCTCGTCGACGCCCTGCAGGTTGTAGACGACCGCGATGGGGCTCACGTAGGTGGGCACCTCGACGATGTTGCCACCGCAGCGCTCCTTGGCGCCCGTCAGCTCCTCGTCCTCGAGGTAGGCGTCCGAGCCGGCGAAGTCGATGCCGCCGGCGATGAACTGCTCGCGGCCACCGCCCGAGCCGACCGGGTCGTAGTTGACGGTGACGTCGGGGTTGGCCGACTGGAAGCCCTGCTGCCAGGCCGACACGGCGGCCTCCTGCGAGCTGGCGCCCGCGCCGCTGAGGGTGCCGCTGAGGCTGGAGTCGCCGGAGCTGGCGCCGTCGCTGCCGGAGTCGGACTCGTTGCCGGCGCCGCAGGCGGAGAGAGCGGCGGCGAGCATGAGGGCGGCGCCGGCGGGAGCGACGACGCGCTTGATGGTGCGGTTCACGAAGGTCCCCTTACAAGGATCAAGTGGTGTGTGGTGCCAAGGCTGTGGGTGTGCGAGGCGCAGACGTTCACGCTCGACTCGGACGCTAGGGATCGCAGGTGACTCGACCCTCCGCGCAGGGTGAACGCAGGGTGAACCCTCCGTGCCCAGATCCTCACCATCGGACGAGCCGGAGAGGTACGTCACATGAACGACCCCGGGATACCGGGGTGCATCCTCAGGACGCGGTGAACGTCTCCTGGCCGAGCACCCGGCCGTGACGGTGGTGCACCACGACGGCGCTGCCGGGCGTGATGGTGCCCAGGCCGCGCAGCCCGAGGGCGTCGTAGAGCGGGGGGAGCACCGGGCGGTGGGTGCACACGAGCGTCCGCTCGGACGAGCCGAGCAGGTCGCCGACGACCTCGCCCGCCAGCCGCGAGGACGGCGCCCCGCCCGCGCGGTCGGACTCGGCGATGCGGTCGTCGGCGATCGGGTGGACGCCGCTGGCGCGGGCCCAGGGGGCGATCGTCGACGTGCACCGCGCCGCCGGGCTGGTGAGGGCGACCTCGGCAGCGAAGGCGTCGACGAGGGCGGGGAGGCGGCGGGCCCAGGCCTCGCCGGCGGGCGTGAGCGGACGCGCGAGGTCGTCGCCGCGCCACCTCTTGCGCGGACGGGCCTCGGCGTGCCGCACGAGCAGCAGCGGTCGCGCCCGGTGCTCCCGGGCATAGACGGTCAGGGCGAAGTCGGCGAGGACGTCGCGGTCGCGGTCCCACGTCATCAGCGCGGCGGCGACGTCGAGCGTCGCCCAGCGGACCTCGTCGACCTCGTGGTTGGGCTCGTAGTCCACCGGGTCGATGCCGCCGACCGGACGCGCGGTCCACCAGTGCACCTGCTTGGTGCCGCCGGTGCGCAGCGTGTAGGTGGTGCCGTTCAGCCGGACGCCGAGGCGGACCCGCAGGCCCGTCTCCTCCTCGACCTCCCGCACGGCGGTGCCGGGCAGCACCTCGCCCGGGTCGACCTTGCCCTTGGGCAGGCTCCAGTCGTCGTACTTGGGCCGGTGGATGACGAGCACCTCGACGCGGTGGTCGGCCTTCGCCGTGCCCGGCTCGCGCCGCCACACCACGGCGCCGGCGGCCTGGATCGCGGGGACACGGGGCACGTGACGCAGTGTTCCAGGTGTGCGCCTGCGGTGGTCGGCCCCCTCGGCCGCACGGTTCGGCACGGTGCGGGCGCCCTCAGCGCGACGTGCGTCGGCCGAACGGCCAGCCGCGCGCGGCCCGGGTGCCGCCACCGGGACGACGTCCGTCGGCGGCGGCCTCCTCGCGCTGACGGGCCCGCCGGGCACGGGTCTTGGCGATCAGCCAGGTCTGCAGGTCCTGCAGCGGCGTGCCGTCCTCGGCGCGGTGGTGACGCGTCCAGACGCCGTCGGCGCCGAGCCACCACGAGGAGACGTCGTCGGAGACGGACTTCTCGAGCAGCTCGCCGAGCTCGTTGACGTGCTTGGCCGTGGGGATCTGCACGAGCGTCTCGACGCGACGGTCGAGGTTGCGGTGCATGAGGTCGGCCGAGCCGATCCACGCCTGGGCGTCGCCGCCGTTGGCGAACCAGAAGATCCGGCTGTGCTCGAGGAACCGGCCCAGGATGCTGCGGACGCGGATCGTCTCGGACAGCCCGGGGACGCCCGGTCGCAGCGTGCAGATGCCCCGCGTCACCAGGTCGATGGGGACGCCGGCGCGCGACGCCGCGAACAGCGCGTCGATGACGAGCTCGTCGACCAGGGAGTTGACCTTGATCCGGATCAGCGCCGGACGGCCCGCCTGGTGGTGGTCGACCTCGCGCTCGATCAGGTCGAGGATGCCGGTGCGGACGCCGGCGGGGGCGACGAGCAGCCGGCGGTAGTCCTCGTGGCGGGAGTACCCCGACAGGTTGTTGAACAGGTCGGTGAGGTCGTCGGCGATCTCGGCGTCGGACGTCAGCAGGCCGACGTCCTCGTACATGCGGGCCGTCTTGGGGTTGTAGTTGCCGGTGCCCACGTGCGCGTAGCGGCGCAGGCCGTCGGGCTCGTCGCGGACGACGAGCGACAGCTTGCAGTGCGTCTTGAGACCGACCATGCCGTAGACGACGTGGCAGCCCGCGCGCTCGAGCTTGCGGGCCCAGCGGATGTTGGCCTGCTCGTCGAAGCGCGCCTTGATCTCGACGAGCACCAGCACCTGCTTGCCCGAGCGGGCCGCGTCGACGAGGGAGTCGATCAGCGGGGAGTCGCCCGAGGTGCGGTAGAGCGTCATCTTGATCGCCAGGACCTTGGGGTCGGCGGCGGCCTGCTCGACGAACCGCTGGACGCTGGTGGCGAACGAGTCGTACGGGTGGTGCACGAGGACGTCGCGCTCGCGCAGCGCCGCGAACATGTCGGCCGGGCTGGCGGTCTCGACCTCGGCCAGGTGCGGGTGCGTGCCGGGCACGAACGGGTCGAACTTGAGCTCGGCGCGGTCGAGGTCGGCCACCTGGTTGAGGCTGCGCAGGTCGAGCGGCCCGGGGAGCCTGAACACCTCGTCGTCGGTGACGTCGAGCTCGGAGACGAGCAGGTCGAGGATCTGGTCGTCGATCGATTCCTCCACCTCCAGGCGCACGGGCGGGCCGAACTTGCGGCGCAGCAGCTCCTTCTCCAGGGCCTGCAGGAGGTTCTCGGCGTCGTCCTCCTCGACCTCGAGGTCCTCGTTGCGGGTGACGCGGAACGTGTGGTGCGCGACGACCTCCATGCCGGGGAAGAGCAGGTCGAGGTGGGCGGCGATGACCTCGTCGAGCGGCACGAAGCGCTCGGCGCCGACGCGGACCCAGTGGTCGAAGTTCGGCGGTACCTTGACCCGCGCGAAGTGCTCCTTCTCGGTGAGCGGGTTGCGGATCACCACGGCGAGGTTGAGCGACAGGCCCGAGATGTACGGGAACGGGTGGGCCGGGTCGACGGCCAGCGGCGTCAGGACCGGGAAGACGCGCTCGCGGTACTTCTCGCTCGCCACCTTGCGCTCGTCCTCGGTGAGCTCGTGCCAGCGCAGCAGCGAGATGCCCTGGTCGGCCAGCGCGGGCACCAGCTCGCGCCGGAACACCTCGCCCTGGCGCAGCATCAGGTCGTGGCTGGTGCGCAGGCTGCGCTCCAGGACCTCGCGCGGGTTGAGCCCGCTCACCGAGCGGACGGCCACGCCCGCGGCCATGCGTCGCTTGAGGCCGGCGACCCGGACCATGAAGAACTCGTCCAGGTTGCTCGCGAAGATCGCGGCGAACCGCACGCGCTCGAGCAGCGGCAGCTCGGGGTCCTCCACGAGCTCGAGCACCCGCTCGTTGAACGTCAGCCACGACAGCTCGCGGTCGAGGAAGCGGTCCTCGGGCAGGGGGCCGTCCTGCGGGTCGTACGGCGGGTCGACGTCGAAGGAGTCGGGGGAGGCGGGCGCGTCCTCGAAGGGCACGGCCTCGCTCTCGGTGACGGAGTCGGCGGGCATGACTGTGATGGTGGCACGGTGCGGTGAACGGCGGGTGACGAAGCCGGTTCCAGATACCTTCGGTATCTTGGCCGCCATGGTCCTCTCGCCGAGCGCCCTGCTCAACGCCGCCCAGGCCCCGATCGCCCGCGGCCTGCTGGCCCTCCCGCCGCGGGTGGTGCGCCGGCTCGCCGGTCCGCCCGTGGTCAAGGAGGGACGCACCCTCGACCCCGAGATGCAGCTGGTGCTCAGGCTTCAGGCCGCCGCGGGCAAGCCGGCCGAGGAGCTGCCGCTCGCGCACGGGCGCGCGTCCATCGTCGCCGGCTCCGAGCTCGTGGGCGGCAAGCAGGCGGTCGGCCGCGTCGCCGACCGGACGATCGCCGGTCCCGGCGGCGACCTGCACCTGCGCGTCTACACGCCCCGGGGCGTCGGCGCGGCCGGCCCCGGCCTGTTCTTCATCCACGGCGGGGGCTGGATCTACGGCGACCTGCGCAGCCACGACGCGGTCTGCCGGTTCCTCGCCGAGCGCACCGGCGCCCGCGTCGTCGCCGTCGACTACCGCCTCGCCCCCGAGCACCCGTTCCCCGCGGCCGTCGACGACAGCTGGGCGGTCTGGACGTGGCTCGCCGAGCACGGCCACGAGCTCGGCATCAACACCGCGCGCCTGGCCGTCGGCGGCGACAGCGCCGGCGGCAACCTCGCCGCGGTCGTCTCGCAGAAGGCCGTCCGCGACGGCGCCCTGGTGCCCGCGTTCCAGCTGCTGATCTACCCCGCCACCGACTTCGCCGAGACCCGCCCGAGCCGGCACGCGTTCAGCGAGGGCTTCTTCCTGTCGGCGGCGTTCATCGACCTCGCCAAGCGGCACTACACGCTGTCCGACCCCGACGTGCGCGACTGGCGGCTCTCCCCGCTGCACGGCGAGCTCGAGGGCCAGCCCCCGGCGCACGTCGTCACCGCGGGCTTCGACCCCCTCGTCGACGAGGGCCGCGCGTACGCCGACGCCCTGCGCGCCGCCGGCGTCGAGGTCACCTACCGCTGCGAGGAGGGCCTGATCCACTCCTTCGCCAACATGGTCGGCATCGGCCGCTCCGGCCCCGCCGCCATGGCCCGCGCCGCCGAGGCCCTCCGTCTGGGCCTGGCCCGCGCCTGACCCTGTGTCGGTTTCCCAGGTTCACCTGGGAATCCGCCGAGACCACGGAGAACTTCCCAGGGTGCCGTCGGTTTCCCAGGTGAACCTGGGAAACCGTCAGCGGCGGTAGAGCACGTCGCGGGAGGACTCGACGAAGCCCTGGGCGCGGTAGACCGCGAGGGCGGGGGCGTTGTCGCCCTCGACGTACAGGTCGACGCGCGGCAGCGCGAGCTCGGACGTCAGGTGGTGCAGGCCGACGGCGGTGAGGTAGGTGCCGAGGCCGCGGCCCTGCGCGCCGGTGTCGACGCCCACCACGTAGACCTCGCCGACGCCGTCCTCGACCTTGGTCCAGTGGAAGCCCAGCAGCCGGCCGTCCTCGGCGTCCTCGACGAGGAACAGGCCGGCCGGGTCGAACCAGTCGCTGCCCGTGCGCTGGGCGAGGTCGTGGGCGTCCATCCGGCCCTGCTCGGGGTGGTGCGCGAAGGCGCGGGCGTTGACGGCGAGCAGCGCGTCCTCGTCCTGGCCGGGCACGAAGGTGCGCGTGGTGGTGCCCGCGGGCGCCCGGGGTGCGGGCGTCGGGCCGTCGGTGGGCCGCGCCAGCTTGAGCAGCGTGCGCACGGGCTCGAACCCGTGGACGCGGGCCACCGCCGCGGCGCCGGGCAGGTCGCCGTGCGCCCAGATGCGCAGGGACGCCTCGCCCGCCGCGTCGACGTAGGCCCCGATCAACGACGACCCCACGCCGCGGCGACGGTGGTGCGGCTCGACCACCAGCTCGGCCTGCCAGCCGTCCACGTCCTGCGTGGCGAGCAGGTGGCCCACCAGCCCGCCGTCCTCGAGCACCGACAGGTGCAGGTGGGTGTCCGCGCCCGGGTCGAGGAGCGCCGTCACGGCGGCCTCGTTGAGCGGTGCCACGCCGTCGAGGTCCTCGGCCCGGCCGGCCAGCGCGAGGACGGCCGCGGCGCCGTCGGCGTCGAGGGTGCTGCTGCGGGTCACGGGGAAGACGGTCACCGAGCCAGCCTAGGGGCCGGACGCAGTGGCCTGACCAATGGTCCAGCGGGCCGGTGAGGCATACCCTGACGCGGTGAGCACCGGAGCGGGCGACAGGGCGGGCGGCGGCCTGCGTCCGGTGGTCCGCCCCCGCCTCTACGAGCAGGTGGCCCAGCAGATCGTCGCATGGGTGGACGAGGGCGGCCTCGCCGCCGGCGACCGCCTCCCGCCCGAGCGCGAGCTGGCGCTGAGCCTCGGCGTCAGCCGCGCCACGGTGAGCCAGGCGCTCGTCGCGCTCGAGGTGGTGGGCATGGTCGCCGTCCGGCACGGCGACGGCGCCGTGCTGCTCGACCCGGGCAGCGCGTCCGCGGCCAAGGTGGTCGACGCCCTGCGCGCCCACGCCCGCCGGATGCCCGAGATCATCGAGGCCCGCGAGGCGCTCGAGACCAAGCTCGCCGCGCTCGCCGCGCAGCGCCGCACCGACGCCGACCTCCACGACATCGACGCCGCCCTCGACGCGATGGAGGCCGACGTCGACGCCGGCGGCCGCGGCGTCGACGGCGACGAGCGCTTCCACGCCGCCGTCACCCGTGCCGGCCACTCGGCTCTGCTGGCGTCGCTGATGCAGGAGATCAGCGAGATGGTGCGCGAGACCCGCATCGAGTCGCTCTCGCAGCCCGACCGCCCGCGCGAGTCGCTCGAGGCGCACCGCCGCATCGCCGCCGCCATCCGCGACGGCGACGCCGCCGCCGCGTCCGCCGCCATGCACGACCACGTCGAGCGGGTCAGCGACGTCGCCCTCCTGCGCGAGTGACGATGGAGCTGCTCGACGTCCTCGCCGTGCTCGGCGCCGGCCTCGCCGCGGGCATCGTCATCACCGCGGTGGGTGCGGGGTCCCTGATCAGCTTCCCGATCCTGCTCGGCGTCGGGCTGCCGCCGGTGGTGGCCAACGTGTCCAACACCGTCGGCCTGGTGGCGGGCGGGGTCACCGGGTCCTGGGGCTACCGGCACGAGCTGGTCGGCCAGGGCAGACGCGTGCGCCAGGTGGCGCTGACGAGCGCCGTCGGCGCGCTCGGCGGTGCGGCCCTGCTCCTGGTGCTGCCGCCCGGCGCGTTCGAGGCGGTCGTGCCGGTGCTCGTCCTGACGGCCGCGGTGCTGATCGGCGTCCAGCCCCTGATCTCGCGGTGGCTGCGCGCGCGTCGCACCGAGGTGCGTCCGACGGGCGGCTCGCTGTCGCCCGCGCTGCTGACCGCGTCCAGCGTGATGGGCGTCTACGGCGGCTACTTCGGGGCCGCGCAGGGGGTCGTGCTCGTGGCGTTCCTCGCGCTCGGGCTCGACGAGCCCATGCAGCTCGTCAACGGCCTGAAGAACGTCGCCGTGCTGTCGGCCAACGTCGCGGGCTCGCTCGTCTTCGTCCTCGCCGCCCCCGTCGACTGGGGCGTCGTCGGGCTGCTCACCGTCGGCTCGCTCGTCGGCGGATGGGTGGGCGCCAAGATCGGACGGCGCCTGCCCGCCTGGGTCTTCCGGACCCTCGTGGTCGCGATGGGCCTCGTCGTCGGGCTGCGTCTGCTCCTGACCTGACGACGAGGCCGGGTGCCTCAGCCGAGCAGGCGGGCCAGGGCTCGGTCGGTCTCGTCGGTCTCGGCGGGCAGGTCGGAGTCGGTGGCGTCGCGCTTGGCGTCGCGGCTGGTGGCCACGAAGCGGTAGCCGACGTTGCGCACGGTGCCGATCAGCGTCTCGTTGTCGGGGCCGAGCTTGGCGCGCAGACGACGGACGTGGACGTCGACCGTGCGGGTGCCGCCGAAGTAGTCGTAGCCCCAGACCTCCTGCAGCAGCTGCTGGCGCGTGAAGACGCGGCCGGGGTGCTGCGCGAGGTACTTGATCAGCTCGAACTCCTTGAAGGTGAGGTCGAGCGACCGGTTGTCGAGCTTGGCGGTGTAGGTGACGTCGTCGACGGTGAGGCCGCCGGAGCGGATCAGGTGGGCCTCGGGGTCGTCGTCGGTGGTGGCGGCGATGCGGCCGGTCGACAGGCGCAGGCGCGCCTCGAGCTCGGCGGGGCCGGCCGTGGCGAGCACGACGTCGTCCATGCCCCAGTCGGACGCGACGACGGCCAGGCCGCCCTCGGTGACGACGAGGATCAGCGGCACCTCGAGCCCGGTGGTGCGCAGCAGACGGGTGAGGCCGCGGGCCTGGGCGAGGTCGCTGCGACCGTCCACGACCACGGCGTCGGACGGCGGGGCGTCGAGCAGGGCGCTGGTCTCGGGCGGCAGCACCTTGACGGTGTGGGGGAGCAGCGCGAGCGCGGGCAGCACCTCCACCGAGGCCTGGGTGCTGGGGGTGAGCAGGAGCAGGGTGGACATGGGATCCTCCGGACTGCGGGGCGCGTGGCGTTCGCGTCGGCCTCGGGTGGGGGCTTTACTTCGTCGAAACAGTGCGTTCTCGGGACCGTCACACGGCCCCCAGATGCGACGAAAGCCCGCGGCCGAGGCCCGGGCTCTTGTCTTGTGGACCACAATAGGCGATGTGACGGGCAGGTCAATGGAGAGCAACGAGGAAGTGGCGCAGGTTACGCAGACCGTCACCGTGCGCTACTGGGCCGCGGCCCGGCACGCCGCGGGACGCGAGAGCGACGCCGTCGCGCCCGGCACCCTCACCGAGGTGCTCGACGCCGTCCTCGCCCTGCACGACGACGAGCGCTTCACCCGCGTCGTCGGCATGTGCTCGGTCCTGGTCGGCGAGCGGCCCGTCTCGACGTCCGACCCCGCCACGGTGCAGGTCGCGCCCGGCGACACCGTCGAGCTGCTCCCGCCGTTCGCCGGCGGGTCCGGCGCGTGAGGGCTCAGTAGGCTGATGACGTGTTCGCCCTCCTCGTGCTCGCCGTCGCCCTCGTCGTCTCCGTCGTGGGCGGCGTCGTCTACGCGGCGCGCAACGGGCGCTTCCGCGGCTCGGTCGAGGAGGACGCGGTGAGCGACGTCGCGAGCGGTCGTCCCCGCCTGACGCCGGCCGACATCGGTGCCGACCTCGGCGAGAAGGCGACCCTCGTCCAGGTGTCCACCGCGTTCTGCGCGCCGTGCCGCGCCACCCGCCGGCTGCTCACCGACGTCGTCACCCGTCGGCCGGGCGTCGAGACCGTCGACGTCGACGCCGAGTCGCACCTCGAGCTCGTCCGGCGCCTCGACGTCCGCCGCACCCCCACGGTCCTGCTGCTCGACGCGGACGGCGTGGTGCTCACCCGGTCGTCCGGCCTGCCGCGACGACCCGACGTCGAGCGCCTGCTGGACGCCGTCGGCGCTCCCGCCGATCCCAGCATGCGGATGCTTTGACCACATCCTGAGACACGCGTCGGTCCGACCTCCGCCGGTGCCTACGCTGGAGCCATGTTCCGCACGGCACACCTGACGAGGCGACGCGCAGTCGACAACTGCCGCGTCCGCTCCGCGCTGTGTCCGTCCTGCTGATCTCGCACGACCGGACTCTGTCTCGGAGTCACCGTCCGCCCTCCCAGCAGGAGCCTGCATGTCCTCGAACGCCCCCACCGTCGACCCGCGCGGTCTGCGCTTCGGTGCCGCGCTGACGGCGCTCGTGCTGGCCGTCGCGCTCGGCACGGCCGAGCTGGTGCCGGCGCTGTCGACGACGCTCGTCGTCCTGCAGGCATTGGCCTTCGCCGCCGGCGCGGGGCTCGGACCCGGTCGCAGCCCGTACGGCGTGCTGTTCAAGCGCGCCGTGCGTCCGCGCCTCGGCCCGCCGAGCGAGACCGAGGACGCCCGCCCGCCGCGGTTCGCGCAGGCCGTGGGGCTCTTCTTCACCCTGCTCGCGCTGGTCGGCGTCGTCACCGGCGTTGCGGCACTCACCCTGACCGCCCTGGCCCTCGCCCTCGTCGCCGCCGTGCTGAACGCGTCGGTGGGGCTGTGCCTGGGCTGCGAGACGTACCTGCTCTACCGCCGCCTGGCCTCCCGGGAGGCGGCGCAGGCCTGAGGGCCCCCACCCGTACCGCCCCGGTCACCGCGACCGGACGCACAGACACCGACCGCGCCTCGGCGCAGACAGGAAGGAACGCCATGAGCCGCGAGAACGCGCTCGTCACCGCCCAGTGGGTCGAGGACCACCTCGACGACGGCAGCATCGTCCTCATCGAGGTCGACGAGGACACCACGTCCTACGACAAGGGCCACATCAAGGGCGCCATCAAGCTGGACTGGAAGACCGACCTCCAGGACCCGGTCCGTCGCGACTTCGTCAACAAGGAGCAGTTCGAGCAGCTCCTCGGCGGACGCGGCGTCTCCGAGACTGACACCGTGGTGCTCTACGGCGGCAACAACAACTGGTTCGCCGCCTACGCCTACTGGTACTTCAAGCTCTACGGCCACGAGGACGTCAAGCTGCTCGACGGCGGCCGCAAGAAGTGGGAGCTCGACAGCCGCGAGCTCGTCGCCGACGTGCCGTCCCCCGAGGCGAAGACCTACACCGCCAAGGACCAGGACCTCTCGATCCGCGCGTTCCGCGACGAGACGGTCGAGGCCATCGGCGTCAAGAACCTGATCGACGTCCGCAGCCCCGACGAGTTCGCCGGACGGCTCCTCGCCCCGGCGCACCTGCCGCAGGAGCAGGCGCAGCGCGGTGGCCACATCCCCACCGCCGGCAACGTGCCGTGGAGCAAGTCGGCCAACGACGACGGCACCTTCCGCTCCGACGACGAGCTCAAGCAGCTCTACGCCGACGCCGGCCTGGACACGTCCAAGGACACCATCGCCTACTGCCGCATCGGTGAGCGCAGCTCGCACACCTGGTTCGTGCTGCACGAGATCCTCGAGCTCGACAACGTCAAGAACTACGACGGCTCCTGGACCGAGTACGGCTCCCTCATCGGCGTCCCCGTGGCGCTCGGCGACGAGCCCGGCGAGGCCTGAGCCATGTGCGGAGCCACGCAGGGCGGCCCCAGCCTGGACGGCATCGACTTGTCCAAGGAGGCCGTGATCCAGGGCGTCGTCACCAAGGGCGACGAGCCCGTGGGCAACGCCTACGTCCGGCTGCTCGACTCGACCGGTGAGTTCACCGCCGAGGTCCCGACGTCGGCCACGGGCCAGTTCCGGTTCTTCGCCGGCCCCGGCCAGTGGACGCTGCGCACCCTCGCGCCGCGCATCGACCCCGTCGACCGCTCGGTCGTGGCGCAGGTCGGCTCGGTGGCCGAGGTCGTCGTCGCCGTCTGACGCACACCCGCACCACACGAACGGCCCCGGCCGCCTCGCGAGAGGCGACCGGGGCCGTTCGTCGTGCCTGGCGGAGCGGACCGCCGAGCGTCAGCTGACCTCCTGGTCGCTCTTGAGCCCCTCGTCGGGGTACTGCTTCAGGTAGGACGCGACGTCGTCGGCGAACACGGCGTCGAACAGCTCCTTGGCCTTGATCTCGTCGACGTTCACGACGCTCTGGCCGTTGTCGAGCGTGGCGAAGCCGGCGGTGGGCGTGGTCAGGAAGGTGACGTCGTCCGAGCGCAGGCTGCGCATCGCGAACGCGAGGCCGCGGATGTCGCCGTTGGTGAAGTCCTCGTCGACCGTCAGGTTGCTGGTCACGGCGCCGAGAGCCGCGTTGAGCCTGCTGGGGTTGGTCAGCGTGTCCTGGCTCAGCATCTTCTTCATCAGGGCGCGGATGAAGTTCTGTTGGCGCGCGATGCGGTCGAAGTCGCCGTTGGCCAGGCCGTGGCGGGTGCGGACGTACTTCAGGGCGCGCTTGCCCTTGAGCGTCGTCCAGCCCTTCTTCCAGGTGAGCTTCTGCGAGCTGTCGTAGGTGGTCTCGGGGATGTAGACGCGCACGCCGCCGAGGGCCGTCGACAGCTCCATGAAGCCGTTCCAGTCGATCATCGCGAGGTGGTCGATGCGCAGGTTGGTCAGCTGCTCGACGGTGGCGATCGCCCCGCCGGGCCCGTAGTACGAGAAGGCGGCGTTGGCCTTGTCGGTGCCGCGCTCCTCGCCCTCGGCGTCGTAGATGTCGATCGCGGAGTCGCGGGGGATCGAGACGAGCTGGACGTCCTTGCGGTCGGCCGAGACGTGCATGACCATCATCGTGTCGCTGCGGTACTTGCCCGACGGCCACTCGGCCTTCTTCAGGTCGGCGGTGATGCTGGCGCGGCCGCCGTTGTTGCCGTCGGAGTTGACGTCGGCGTCGGCGCCGAGGAGCAGGATGTTGAGCGCCTTGCCCGGCGCGGGGTCGGGACGCTCGTCGTCGGTGAGGCCCTGCGTGACGCTGATGCGGTCGACGTTGCCGATCTTGCCGTTCAGCATCAGGGCGTACGCGGCACCGCCGGCGGTGGGCACCAGGAGCACGACGGTGAGGATCGCGACGATCCAGTGCCGGCGTACCCAGGATCGGCGCCGCGGGGCGCGTCGCTTGCCGGCGCCGTCGTAGCTGGCGTTGCTCATCGGTCTCCAGTGGTGCGGGGGCCTGGGGCTGCGTCAGGGCGTGCGGCAGTGGCCGAGATGTGAAGGGGTCAACCGCCCATGGTGCCAAGTTGCGGTCGTCCTGACCACATCCGTGCCGGAAATCACAGGTTCGCACCTCAGTTGGACAGCGCGTCGCCTGGCGTTCGCCGAGCCGGTCTGAGAGGGGGGCCTCAGGAGTCGAGGACGAGCGTGAACGGACCATCGTTGACCAGCTCGACGGACATCATCGCGCCGAACACGCCCTGCTCCACGTGCGCGCCCAGTCCGCGCAGGTGCGTGCAGAACGCCTCGTACAGCGGCTCGGACACCGGCCCCGGCGCCGCGGCCGACCACGACGGGCGCCGTCCCTTGCGGGTGTCGGCGTAGAGCGTGAACTGGCTGACCACCAGCACCGGCGCCCCGAGGTCGGACGCGGACCGCTCGCCGTCCAGGATCCGCAGCCTCCACGCCTTCGCCGCCAGCGCGGACGCGTCGGCGTCGGTGTCGTCGTGCGTCACCCCGAGCAGCACCAGCAGGCCTGGCTCGTCGATCGCCCCGACGACCTCCCCGCCGACGCTCACGCTCGCGCGGGTGACTCGCTGGACGACGGCTCGCACGCGCTCACCCTAGGCGGCGGGCTCACCCTGCCCTGCGCTGACGTGGTCACCACCGGTTCCTAGACTGGCGGCATGGCCTTCGAGATCCCGTCCGACCTGCACAAGGACCTCATGCCCCTGGCGTTCCTGCTGGGCACCTGGCACGGCGACGGTCACGGCGCGTACCCCACGATCGACGCGTACACGTTCGAGGAGGACGTCGCGTTCGCACACGACGGCCGCGCGTTCCTGCACTACTTCAGCCGCCAGTGGGTCACCGACGAGGCCGGCGAGCGCGTCGGCCCCGGCGACCTCGAGACCGGCTTCCTGCGCGTCGTCGAGGACGGCGTCGTCGAGCTGGTGCTCGCGCAGCAGTCGGGCTACGCGCAGATCTGGTACGGCACGATCGAGGGCCCGCGCCTCACCCTCACCACGGACGTCAGCGTCCGGACCGGCTCGGCGGTCGAGCTCACCGCGGCGCAGCGGATGTACGGCCTGGTCGACGGCGACCTGATGTACGCCTACGACGTCGCCGCCGACGGCCAGGAGATGCAGTCGCGTACCTGGGCGCAGCTCAAGCGCCTGTGACCGCACGCCCCCACGCACCGCGTGGAAGCATCCGCGCTCGACGGGAGTTGGACCAGACATGAGCAGCCCCCTGTTGAACCTGCCGGGCGCCGTCGAGGCCGACGCGCCCGACACCGGCGTCGCGTTCCACTACGGTGCCATCGCGAGCGAGCAGCACCGACTGATCGCCGCCGCCGACGGGGGAGCCCCGACGTTCGTCGACCTCTCGCACCGTGACGTGTTCACGGTGACGGGGCCCGACCGCCTCACCTGGCTGCACTCGCTCAGCACCCAGCACCTCGAGCGCCTCGTGCCGCAGGACCGCACCGAGGCGCTGATCCTGTCGCCGCAGGGTCGCGTCGAGCACGCCTTCGCCGGCTACGACGACGGCACCACCTTCTGGGCGCACACCGAGCCCGGCCGCGGCGCCGACCTGGTGGCCTGGCTCGACCGGATGCGCTTCATGATGCGCGCCGAGGTCGCCCTCGTCACCGACGACTGGGCCGTCGTGGGCCGCCCCGGCCTGACGTGGGACCTCGTCCCGCGCGCCGAGCTCGCCGACCTCCCCGCCACCGCCGGCGACCCCGTGGGCCTGTGGGCCTGGGAGGCGCTGCGCATCGAGGCCGGCCACCCCCGTCACGGCCTCGACACCGACGACAAGACCATCCCCAACGAGGTGGGCTGGGTGTCCTCGGACGAGCGTCCGTCCGCCGTCCACCTCGACAAGGGCTGCTACCGCGGCCAGGAGACGGTGGCCCGCGTGCACACCCTCGGACGCCCGCCGCGTCGCCTGGTGCTGCTGCACGTCGACGGCTCCGCCGAGCACCTCCCGCCGCACGGCTCCGAGGTCACCCTCGACGGCCGCACGGTCGGCTTCGTCGGGTCGAGCGCCCGTCACCACGAGCTGGGACCCATCGCCCTGGCCGTCGTGAAGCGCTCGGTGCCCACCGACGTCGACGTCCTCGCCGACGGCGTCGCCGCCGCCCAGGAGGTGCTGGTCGACCCCGAGGTGGGCCTGCACGTGCGTCCCGTCCTGAAGTGACGCCGCTCCGGCCCTAGCCTGGGTGCTCCACGGACGGGGGCACCGATGACGAGCAGACGCTGGGTCGTGGCTGCTGCGGTCGTGCTCGTCGCCCTCGCCGTCGCCCTGGCGGTCGTGCTCGTCCGACCACCCGACGAGCGGACGCCCAGCGCCGTCGCGACGTCGGCGCCGACGTCCAGCGCGACGCCCAGCCCTGTGACGCCGGTGCCTCCGCCCCCCACCGGTCCGCCGGCTGCGCTGACGGCCGCTCTGGTCGCCGGCTCACGCGCGGCCCCCGTCCCCGACGGGCTGACGCCCGCCCCGTCCGCTGCGCTCGACAGCGTCCCCGTGGTCTGGACCAACGGCTGCCAGGCGTCGCCGCCGACGATCGACCAGCCCGCCTGCGTCTACGGCGACACCACGGCTCCACGCACCGTCGTGCTGTTCGGCGACTCCCACGCCGGCCAGCTCTTCCCGGCCTTCGACGCCGCCGCGAAGGCGGGCGGCTGGAGGCTCGTGGTGTGGACCAAGTCGTCCTGCCCGGTGATGGACCTGCCGGTCTACAGCCGGACCTTCGATCGCACGTACACCGAGTGCGAGACGTGGCGCGAGCGCACCGTCGCGCGGATCGTCGCCCTGCGTCCCGACCTCGTCGTCGCCAGCCAGACCGAGACCATCCGCGGCGACGACCGGATCAGCGCCTCGCGCTTCGCCCGCGCCACGCTCCGCACGCTGCTGCGGATCCAGCGCGGCACCGGCGCGCCCGTCAGGTACGTCCAGGACACCCCGCTCCCCGGGTTCGACGTCCCGGGCTGCATCACCGACAACCCCGGCGACGCGTCCGCCTGCTCCTACCGCTCGGCCGACGGGTACGCCTCACCCCAGCGCCACGCCGCCATCGCCCCGGTGCTGCGCCCGCGGGG
This sequence comes from Solicola agrisoli, assembly GCF_049059935.1. Taxonomy (NCBI): domain Bacteria; kingdom Bacillati; phylum Actinomycetota; class Actinomycetes; order Propionibacteriales; family Nocardioidaceae; genus Solicola; species Solicola agrisoli. Next base: position 30,982 of record NZ_JBMGQR010000021.1, read on the forward strand.
CATCGCGGTGACGCCGGTCAAGGAGTGGTTCTGCGCCGACGGCACCTGTCCCGCCGTCGTCGGCAGCACGTTGGTCTACCGCGACGACAGCCACCTCACCGAGCCGTACGCCCGGATGCTCCGGCCGCTGGCCGAGCAGGTGCTGCGCGGGGGACGGTGAGCTCAGGCGGTGCGGCCGGGGATGAAGCGCTTCTTGGTCGAAACGGCGTAGTTGAACAGCTGGGTGGCGAACTTCGAGATCGCGAACCGCACGATGTACAGGTGGCGGTTGCCGACGTCGAAGTGCTGGGCGATGAACGCGTGGTGCTTGTTCAGGAAGCGCCAGTTGTTCTTCACCACCCACTTGGTGCGGGTGTAGCCGATCGTGGCGTGCACGCCGCCGCGGTCGTGCTCGATGATGAAGTTGAAGCACGTGGCGTGGGGGCACGAGGCGAGGACGTAGCCCGCCTCCTGCGCGCTGAACTGGAAGTCGGTCTCCTCGCGCCAGAAGTTGACCTTGTACTGCTCGTCGAAGCCGACCTTCTGGAACACCTCGGTGCGGGCCAGCATCGGGGCCGCGATGATCGGCAGCACCGTGTCGTCGTCGAGGCGCACGCCGGTCTCGACCTCGACCAGGCGGCGGTCGACCATCGGCACCGTCAGCTTGTCGACGCGGGTGACGGCCTCGTCGGCGGTCTCGTGGTCGTAGCGGAAGATGTTGCGCCCGCACATCACGTCGGCCTCGGACGCCTGCAGGTGCGGCACGAGCGTGCCGAAGAAGCCGGGGGTCAGCTCGAGGTCGTCCTCGGCGATGAACGAGTACTCGCTCGTGGCCGCCTGCACGCCGCGGTTCTTGGTGAACGGGATGCCGCGGTTGGGGCCGTTGTCGAGCACCACCAGGCGGGGCTCGCGCTCGGCGAGGCCGTGCAGGAAGTCCTGGGTGCCGTCGGTGCTGCCGTCGACGACGACCACCACCTCACGCACCTCGGGCTGGGAGAAGAACGTCGGCAGCACCTGCTCGAGGTACCGCAGCCGGTCCTTGGTGGGGATGACGACGGAGACGCAGGGGTTCACGGGGTCGCTTTCGGGTCAGCCGGGAGTGGGGGACGCTTGGCGGCCTCGGCCGCCTGCTTGACGGCCTGGGCGTGGGCGAGGGTGGTCACGAGGACGGCACCGGGGGTGTCGACGACGACGGCGTCGCGCAGACCCACGACGGCGACGCGGCGCCCGGACGTGGAGACCACGAGGCCGTCGGAGTCGACGTCGATGACGCCCTCGGCGTTGCCGAGCAGACGCAGGGTGCCCTCGTCGCCGAGGAGGCCGGCGAGGGAGGCGTAGTCGCCGACGTCGTCCCAGCCGAACGTGCCGGGCACGGTGGCGATGCCGCCGGCGGCGGCGACGGGCTCGGCGATGGCGTGGTCGATCGCGATCTTGGTGAGGGTCGGCCACACGCGGGTGAGCACCGCGTCGCGGTCGGACGAGCCCCAGGCGTCGGCGATCTCGGCGATGCCCTCGGCCAGGCGCGGCTGCTGGTCGGCGAGGTGCTTGAGCAGCACGTCGGCGCGGGCGACGAACATGCCGGCGTTCCAGGTGAAGCGGCCCGTCGCGAGGTACTCGGCGGCCGTGGCGGCGTCGGGCTTCTCGACGAACCGCGCGACGGCGTGCCCGTCGGACGCGCCCTCGACCTCGAGGGCGTCACCGGCCTCGACGTACCCGAAGGCGGTGGACGGCTCGGTCGGCGCGATGCCGATGGTGCAGACCCACCCGTCGCGGGCGAGCGCGGCCGCCTGGGTGACGGCGTCGTCGAACGCCGCGGAGTCGGTGATGACGTGGTCGGCGGCGAAGGACGCGACGACGGCGTCGGGGTCCTCGCGGGCGATGATCGCCGCGGCGAGGCCGATGGCGGGCATCGAGTCGCGCGGGGACGGCTCGCGCACCACCTGGTCGGCCTGCAGGTCGGGCAGCTGCGCGGCCACCTTGTCGCCGTGGACGGCGCCGGTGACGACGTGCACGCCCTCGGCGCCGACGAGCGGCACGAGACGGTCGTAGGTCTGCTGCAGCAGCGTGCGTCCGGCCCCGGTGAGGTCGAGCAGGAACTTGGGGTGGTCGGCGGTCGACAGGGGCCACAGCCTCGTGCCGGCGCCGCCGGCCGGGATGATCGCGTGCAGGCCCTCGACGCGGCTCACGTGGGCGTCCGTCCGATGGCCAGGCGCCCGGTGCCTCGCACCTCGACGCCCGACTCGGTGCCGTCGACGAACACGGCGTCGCCGCGGTGCAGCTGCGCCTTGCCGTCGGCGGTGACGAGGTCGACCGAGCCCACCAGGCACACCGCGATCTGCGGCGCCCGCGGCAGCGTGACCGGCTGCGGCCCCACCTCGTGCACGGCGAGCTCGAACTCCTCGACCGGCGGGCGGAACACCCGCAGCCCGCCCTCGTCCACCGCCGGCGCGATGGTGGGCGGCAGCACCGGCGTGAACGCGGTGATCTCGAGCAGCTCGTCGACGTCGACGTGCTTGGGGGTGAGCCCCGCACGCAGGACGTTGTCGGACGAGGCCATGATCTCGACGCCGAACCCGGACGTGTACGCGTGGACGACGCCCGCGTCGATGAACATCGCCTCGCCGGGCGCGAGCACCACGTGGTTGAGCAGCAGCGTGACGAGGACGCCGGGGTCGTCGGGGTACTGGTCGATCAGGGGGCCGAGCGCGGCGTACACGCGGATCGACTCGCGCTCCACCTCGTCGGCCGCGACCGTCTCGGGACGCAGGCGCGGGTTGGGGCGGTGCGACGACGCCTCGGCCATCGCCGCGGCCACCTGCACCTCGTGCATGCGTCCGGCGAGGTCGGGGCCGTGCATCGCGAGGATCCAGGTGACGGTCTCGTGCAGGGTGGCGGCGGGGTCGTCGCTCTGCTCGAACCGGGCGGCCACCTCGTTGAGCCACGGGACGCCGAGGCCGCGCAGGATCGCCGCGGTCTTGAGCACGTCGCGGAAGCCCGCCATGCCCTCGAAGCGGGTGAGCGCGTAGATCATCTCGGGCTTGTGCGACTCGTCCTGGTAGCTGCGCTCGGGTGCGCTGATCGGGATGCCGGCGGCGTCCTGCTCGGCGAACCGACGACGCGCGCGCTCGGTGGTGGGGTGCACCTGCAGCGACAGCGGCTCGGCGGCCGCCAGCAGCTTCATCAGGTAGGGGAGGCGGTCGCCGCGGGCGGCGAGGTCGGCACCGAGGAACGTCTCGGCGTCGGCCGCGATCGCCTCGTGCAGCGGACGCGCGTCGTCGAGGACGGACGGGGCGCCGGGGTGCGCGCCGAGCCACATCTCGGCGACCTTGTCGCCGCCGAAGTCCAGGCCGCACATGCGGGCGATGTGCGTGCGGGAGCCCCACGCGTACTTGCGTACGGGGTTGTCGAGCCGACGAAGCATCGACGGCCTCCTCTGATCTCGTGCGGGGTGGTGGCCCCACGGGTCGTGGTTCAGCCTACGGACGTGGTGGCCCGGTCGGGCCGGCTCGCGGTGGTCGGGCGGGCGGGGGTGACGAGCCCGACGCCGGCCACCACGAGCAGTGCGGCGACGTGGACGGCGTACGGGACGGCGACGTCGACCGTCGAGAGCGGCCACACCAGCGGCAGGCCGTCCCCGGTGCCGAGGTCGCGGGTGAAGTGCAGCGTGACGCCCGCCGCCACGGCGAGCAGCACCGGACGGGCCCGGGTCACCAGCACCGCGAGCGCGACGAGCACGAGCGGCGTCAGCAGCGAGTGGGTGAACGGCCGCGACATCGGCGACGCGGCCATCGCGTCGACCCCGAGGAACAGCGGCACGTGGTCGACGTCGATCAGCGTGGACGACGCCAGCACCACCAGCGACAGGCCGGGGTGGTCGCGACACCACCGCGGCACCAGCGCCAGCAGCACGACGGCGGTGGTGGCCAGGTGCGCGGGCTCGTCGAGCAGCCCGGTCCACAGGACGTGGAACGGCACCTGGCTGCTCACCGCGTCGAGCGCGAGCACCAGGGCGACGAGCGCGAGCGGGAGCCAGCGCGTGGCGACGGCGGTGTCCCACCATCGCTGCAGCGTGGGGCGCACGCGGGCTCCGTCCGTCGGGTGGTCAGGTCCCTGCCGATGCTACGGACGTACTCGCCGGTCACCTGCCGCCTGGAGCGTGACGCTGCGCACCAGTCACCCATTCGGCTGACAACTGGTCAAAATGGACGAGAGACTGTCGTCATGACCTTCGTGCGCTCGCTCAGCCGGCTGGCGCAGGCCAAGCCGAGGAAGAAACGCAGGAAGAAGCCGAAGGCCAAGAAGAAGCCGAAGAAGAAGAAGGTCGTCGCCAAGCCGACCCCGAAGCCGACTCCCAAGCCGGTGCCCAGGCCTGCGCCGTACGTGCCCCCGGCCGTGCTGGCGGCGGCCGACCAGCACCTGGTGGCGCGCTTCACCTTCGGGCACACGCCGCAGCTGGCGGCGGCCGTCACCGCCGCGGGCGGGGGACGGGCGTGGTTCGCCCGGCAGCTCACGCTCACGTCCGACCCGGCCGTGGCGCGCGTCGACGCGCAGGCCTGGTGGCCGTCGATCGCCAAGGCCGCGCCCGAGCAGTGGAAGGACCACCAGGCGGGCCGCCGGATGACGTACCAGAACGGCGGCGACCTGGTGCGCCTCAGCCTGGTGCGCAAGATCCTGGCCGAGCACCAGGTGCTCGAGGTGATGGCCGACTTCTGGCTCAACCACCTCTACGTGCCCGCCGGCGAGGACCGCTCGGGCCCGTGGCGCCGCGACTACGAGGACCTCGTGCGGCGTCACGCCCTGGGCAACGTCGCCGACCTCGTCGCGGCGGCCGTCGTCCACCCCGCGATGACGGGCTTCCTCACCAACTACTCCAACACCCGCTTCGGCCTCGACGAGAACCTCGGACGCGAGGTGCTCGAGCTGCACACCGTGGGCCGTCTGGCCGGGTACACCGAGGACGACGTCAAGACGTCGGCGCGCATCCTCACCGGCTTCAAGCTGGACGCGTTCCGCACCTTCGAGGCGAGCTACCGGCCGTCGGACCACTACACGGGCCGCGTGTCGGTGCTCGGGTTCGAGCACGCGAACACCGACCCGGACGGCCGCGCCGTCACGGACGCCTACCTGCGCCACCTCGCCCTCCACCCGAGCACCGCGCAGCGCATCGCGCGCAAGCTGTGCGTCCGGTTCGTCTCGGACGACCCGTCGGCGGCGGTCGTCGCGGCGGTGCGGGCGGCGTACACGTCGTCGAGGGGCGACGTGCGTGCGTGCCTGCGCGCGCTGGTCGCCCATCCCGACTTCTGGGCCTCGGCCGGTCGCAAGGTGCGCAACGCCACCGAGGACGTGGTCGCCTCGGCGCGCGCCGTCGGCGCCGTCCCGACCAGGCCGGGCGCCGAGGGCCAGACGTTCGGCACCCACCTGATCTGGATGACGCAGGGGGTCGGCATGCGTCCGTACAGCTGGCCGCGCCCGGACGGCGAGCCCTCCAACGGCTCGGCATGGTCGGGCCCCACCCGCTGGCTGCGGTCGTGGAACGGACGGTTCCTGATGTCGCAGGACGGGTGGCGCAGCACGGACGTCACGCGTCGCACCGCCGCCGCGAGCCTGCCGACCGTCTGGCCCCGGACGCTCGCCGAGGTCACCGACCACGTGAGCCGCGTCAGCCTCGGCGCGGTCGCGACGGCCACCGAGAAGGCCGCCGTGGCCACCGCCCTCGGCAAGCCGCAGACCACGTCGTACCGGACGGCGGCGTCCGTCGACGCCCAGACGCTCGCGATGGTGCGCGGCGTGCTCATGAACTCGCCCCGCCACCTGATGCGCTGATGGAGACCCCCATGACGCCCGACGCCGCCTGCTGCGACGACTACCGCCTCTCGCGGCGGACCCTGCTGCGCTCCGCGGGTGCCGCGGCGGCCGCAGGCGCCGTCACCAGCGTGTTCGGCGGCGCGGTCGTGCAGACCGTGTACGGCGCGACGCCCGGCCAGGGCAACGTCCTGCTCCTGCTGTCGCTGCGCGGCGGCGTGGACGGCATGTCGATGGTCGTGCCGTACGCCGAGAAGTCGTACTACGCGGCCCGTCCGTCGATCGCGGTGCAGGCGTCACGGCTGATCGCGACCGACGGGACCTTCGGGCTGCACCCGGCGTTCGCGCCGCTGGAGCAGATGTGGACCTCGAGGCGGTTCGCCGCGATCCAGGCGGTCGGGCTGCCCGTGGCCAACCGCAGCCACTTCGAGGCGATGGAGCTGATCGAGGACGCCGACCCCACCTCGGACGAGCGGGTGGGCTGGGTGAACCGCATGATCGCCGGGTTCGGCAGCACCGACCCGTTCGAGGGCGTGCACCTGAGCGGCCCCCAGACGCCCACCGCGCTGTACGGGCCCGAGCCGACCCTGGCGACGTCCGACCTGGCCGACCTCGACCTGCCGTACGCCTGGGACTCGGGCCTGCGGACGCGCCTGCGCAGCGCGTTCGGGTCGCTCTACGCCGGACGCGACGACCTCGCGGGCGACGGCGGGTCGCTCGCGCTCGCCGTGGCCGACCGCGCCCGCCGCAGCGCGGTGACCGTCAAGCCGCAGGGCGGCGCGTCCTACTCCGGCGACGACCTGGGCAAGGCGCTGGCGCAGGCGGCTGCGTCCGTCCGGTCCGGGCTCGGGGTGCGCGCGCTCAGCATCGACTACGGCAGCTGGGACCACCACGAGGGCCTCGCGGGACGCATGAGCGTGATGGTCGCCAACCTCGCGCGCAACCTGGCGGCGTTCTTCGACGACCTCGGCGACCTGGGCGACCGGGTCACCGTCGTGACGATGTCGGAGTTCGGGCGCCGGCTGCAGCAGAACGGGTCGGCCGGGCTCGACCACGGCCACGGCAACTGCGTGCTCGTGCTCGGTGGCGGCGTGCGCGGCGGGCAGTACTACGGCACGTGGCCGCAGCTGGCGTCCGGCGACCTGCTCGACGCCGACCTCGCGGTGACGACCGACTTCCGCGCCGTGCTCGCCGAGATCCTCGACCGGCGGTTCCCCGAGGTCTCGCTCGCCTCGGTGTTCCCCGGGGCCGGCTACAGCCGCGCGTCCGCCCTGGGGTTCGTCGCCTGAGACCACCCCTGTGACCAAGCCCTCGCGGTCGTGGTCCCCGGTGTGCGGGACGTCGCCCCTAGGGTCGGGGACGTCCGTCGTCCGCGCCGTCTTGGGGGTCCGTCCGTGCCGCACCGCGCGCTCGTGCCGCTCGCCCTCGCCCTGGTGCTGGTGACGACCGCCTGCAGCCTGCCCGGCGGCGACGACCCCCGTCCTCAGAAGGCCGCGCGTTCCTGCGTCTACACCTCGCACCACGTGAGCCAGGTGGCGAAGGACTCCGAGCTGATGGGCGTCGACTTCGACTGCGTGCTCGTGTTCAACGACAACGCGACCAGCTGGCAGGGCGTCGAGGAGCCCTGGTTCACCGTGCACGGCGACGACGACTTCCGCTGGGACAAGTGGGTGCAGCGCGACCCGTCCCGCACCCTGGTGATCGCCCAGACGCTGATCCCCGAGGGGGCTCCGTGGGACTGGCGCGAGCGCGGCGCGGCCGGGCAGTACGACGACTACTTCGAGACCCTCGGACGCAACCTCGTCCGCTCCGGCCTCGGCGGCTCGGTGATCCGTCTCGCGCACGAGGGCAACGGCGACTGGTTCAAGCACGACATCGGCTCGACGACCGAGCAGCGCCGTGACTGGGCGACGTACTGGGCGCGCGCCGCACGGATCCTCAAGTCCACGCCCGGGTCGAGCTTCACCATGGACCTGACGGTCGCCGCCGGCCCGCCCGTCGTCCCGCTCGAGCAGTGGTACCCCGGCGACGACGTGGTCGACGTCATCGGCGCCGACTTCTACGACCGGGTGCCGGACGACGCCCCGCAGTCACAGCCCGAGCGCTGGACGTACCAGCGCACGCAGCCCGGCGGTCTCGAGAGCGTGCTCGCGTTCGCCCAGCGCCACGACAAGCCGATCAGCGTCCCCGAGTGGGGCCTGGCCGCGCGCGACGTGGGCGGCGCCGGCGACGACCCGGCGTTCGTCCGCAACATGCTGGCCTTCGTCAAGGCCAACGACACGATGTACCAGGGCTACTGGAACAAGTCCGACAGCCCGAGCAACCTGCGCGAGAACCCCGACTCGCTGGCGGAGTACCGGGCGCTGCTCGGCGCGCGTCCGGAGTGACCCGGCGGTAACCGACGGCGGCCTCCGCCATCTGGGTCAGGTGGGGCGTGAGTCCCGTCGCACCGGGCCTGCGGGGTGGCTGTAAACGTCCGTTCCGCCCCTAGGGTGAAAGCCATGGCCATCCCCACCCTGCGGCGCTCCCGACGTCCGTCCGCGGCCAGGGGCTCCACCGCGTGAGCCGCCTGGCCGAGATGCGGCGCACCGTGACCGAGAACGTCACCGAGTCGCTGTTCCGCAACGCGTTCTTCCTGTCGGCCAGTGCCGCGGTGACGTCGGGCTTCGGGTTCGTCTTCTGGACCATCTGTGCCCGCCTGTACCCCTCGGCCGAGGTCGGCTACGCCACCGCGCTGATCTCCGCGGCGGGCCTGGTCGCGTCCGTCGCGAGCCTGGGCCTGACGCGCACCGTCGTGCGGTTCCTGGCCGCCAGCCCGAACCAGAGCGTGACCATCTCGACGATGCTCACGTTCGTCAGCATGACGAGCATCGTGGTGTCGATCGTGGTGGCGGTGCTGCTGCCCGTGTTCGGCGTCGTGACGCTGGGGCCGGCGGCGTTCGTGCTGTTCGTGCTCGCGGGCTTCATCTCCAGCTTCAAGGGGATGATCGACAACGTCTTCATCGCCCGGCGCGCGGCCGACCGGACGTTCACCGAGAACTTCATCGGCGGCCTGAGCCGCGTCGTCCTGCCCTTCACGCTGATCGGCGCCGGCTCGCTCGGCGTCTTCGGCGCGCACGTCGCGTCGCTCGTCGTCTCGTGCCTGGTGGGCATCGTCCTGCTGACGCGCCTCGGGCACGACTGGCGCGCGCGTCCCCGCTTCGGCGACATGCAGGGCAAGTGGCACTTCTCGCTGGGCAGCTACGCGTCCGACCTGATCGGCAACCTGCCCACCATGCTGCTGCCGCTGATCATCACCGCCCGGCTCGGCGCCAGCGAGGCCGCCTACTGGTACATGGCGATGATGATCGCGACCTTCGTGTTCCTGGTGTGCCAGTCGGTGAGCCAGTCGCTGCTCGCGGAGGTGTCGAGCGACGAGGCCAACATGCTCGCCCACCTCAAGCGCGCGAGCCGGCTGATCCTGCTGGGCGTCGGCCCCGTCGTCGTCGTGCTCTACGTGGCGGCGCCGCACATCCTGCTGATCTTCGGCGAGGAGTACCAGCACGCGACCCCCGCGCTGCGGCTGATGCTCGCGTCCACGGTGCTGATCGCCACCAACTACGTCACCGGCACCGTGCTCAACATCTACAAGAAGGTCGGCTGGATCGCGATCGTCAACGCGATCAACGCCGCCATCGTCCTGGCCCTGGCCGCCACGGTGATGACCGACCTGACCAGCCTGGGCTTCATCTGGATCGTCGGCGAGGTCGCCAACGCGTCGTTGTTCTGCCTCGGTGCGTGGTTGGCGCTCAAGAACGACCCGGCCGTGCCGTGGAGGGGACGCGAGCGTGTCGACGTCTGACGTGGCCCGCCCCCGCATCTGCTTCATGGTGCTGACGCACGCCGCTCCCGCCCACCTCGCGCGGCTCGTCGAGGCGCTGGGGGAGGAGGGCGACGCGGTCGTCGTCCACGTCGACGGCAAGGTCGACGAGGCGCCGTTCCGGAGGGCCGCCCCCGACGCGCACTTCGTCGCCGAGCGCGTGCGCGTGCGGTGGGCCGGGTTCAGCACGGTGCAGGCCATGCTCAACCTGCTGCGGACCTCGCGCCGCGAGGTGCCCGACGCCGACCACTACTGGCTCGTCAGCGGCGACGCGTACCCGCTGCGCAGCGTCGCCGGCCTGCGCGCCCACCTGGCCGCGCACCCGGGCGCGGAGTACCTCAGCCTCGTCCCGATGCCGTCGGTAGAGATGGAGAAGCCGCTCTCGCGGATCTCCCACCCCTACCTCGAGCACGACCCGCGCAAGCACCCCTGGCTGCACCGGCTGGTGCTCGCCGTCCACCTGCGCCTGCCCCGCCCGTACAAGCGCGCGCTCGGCGGCCTGCAGCCGTGGTGCGGCAGCCCCTGGTTCACCTTCACCGCCGATGCCGTCGACCACGTGCTCCGCGAGACCGACGCGCGCCCGGAGTACGTCCGCCTGATGCGCCGCTCGTTCTGCGTCGACGAGCACTACTTCCAGACGCTGATCGGCAGCTCGTCGTTCCTGTCGCGCTGCCGGCCGTCCCTGCAGTACCACGACTTCCGGCCCGACGGCGACCTCCCGCGTCCCGCCCAGATCGCCCCCCGCCACGTCGACGAGCTGGCCGCCTTCGTCGACCACCCTCCCGTCGACGCCTACGGCGAGCGCGAGTACCTGTTCGCGCGGAAGTTCAACGACGGCGCCCCCGAGGTCGTCGACCTCGTCCGCGACCGGCTGTGGGGTTTGTCGGTCGGGTCGTAGGTCGGGGTGTCGGGCCGTTCCGCGGGTGCCGCGATCGCCCTCGCCTCAGGACTCGCGAGTGGCGCAAAGTCGGGGCGACACGCCGGCGGCGACCCCGGTTCTGCGCCACTCGGCACCGGGTTTGCGCCGCTCGGTGCAGACGGACCGGTGCCATCGCGCCGATCGGACGTACGGCGGTCGTGACGCTGCGTGTGATGGCGGAACTGACCGGGGGGACTCGGCGAGGTGACCCAGCGTGTGTGACGCCCAGGCGTCACCGATGTCCTGACGCACGCTCAGATCCCCGCGGTAGCGGCGAAAACAGACTGTCGGAGGGTCCCGCTAGGTTCAGTTCATGGCCGCAGAAGTCTGGTTCGACGCACGTGAGGAGCTCGCCGACGTCATCGACGTCAGCGCCGAGATCTCGCGTCTCGAGGCTGCTCGCTTCCGTGGTGTCGCGGCGTGGGCGGTGGGTCGGACGAGGTCGCAGCGCGGGCCTGTGTCCGTGCTGCCCGGTCAGGAGCAGATGGTCCAGCTCGGTGGTGCCGGGTCGCCGGCGGTGCCCGAGTTCCTGGCCGCCGACCTCGGCCCCACGCTCGGCCTGTCCGCGTCGGCGGCGCAGTCGCTGCTCGCCGACGCGCTGTCGCTGGTGTATCGGCTCCCGCACCTGCTCGAGTGCTTGGAGTCCGGGGTGGCCGAGTGCTGGAAGGTGCGGATGGTCGCCGCCGGCACCCGCGGCCTGTCCGAGACCACTGCCCGGATCGTCGACTGCCGCCTGGCCAACCCGGCCCGCGACGGTGTGAAGCCGCCGATCGCCCGGATCACGAGGTCGAAGCTGCAGCAGGTGATCTCCCAGTACGACCACCTGGACCAGGTCGACGACCAAAGTGCCGAGGCCCGCACCACTCACGCGTTGTCGCAGCGGTTCCTGTGGGTCCAGCACGGCCTCGACGGCACCGCCGACCTCACCGGGCGCCTGTCCTTGGAGGTCGCCGAGCGGTTGGAGCAGGCCGTCGAGGACATCGCCACCGAGATGGCCGACACCGAGGACGACACCCGCCCCCGCCAGGTCCGCCGCGCCGAGGCGCTCGGACGGTTGGTCGTCCACCCCGGCCTGGCACAGACCGTCCTGTACGTGCACCTCGACCAGGCCACGGGCACCTGGTCGGCCGACAACGTCGGCGCGATCGACCAGACCGAGGCCGAGCACCTGGTCGGCCACGGCAACGTGACCGTCAAGCCGGTCATCGACCTCGCAGCGGAGATCACCGCCACCGGCTACGTCGCGCCGCCCCGGCTGCGTGAGCAGCTGCGTCTGGCTCAGCACGACACCTGCGCGTTCCCGTACTGCGACCGCCGCGTCGCCAAACGGGCCGACGTCGACCACGTCGTCCCCTACGACAGCGGCGGGGCCACATTGTCAGAGAACACCCACCTGCTCTGCCGCTACCACCACCGCGTCAAGACCCACGGCCGGTGGAGAGCGATCAAGACCGCACCGGGCACCACCCGGTGGACCTCACCGACCGGCCAGGTCTTCGAGGTCGCCCACGGACTGACGACGCGATTGTGAACCTGACGCCCGGGCATTTCCGCATCGCGAATCCTGAGACTCGGGCGTCCGCCCGCTGCCACACTCGTCGGCATGCCCATCGGTGCGCGTCCGGCGAATCCCGGTGGGCTCGCGGTCGGCGCTGTCTACCTCGCCATCGCGCTCGTGGTGCTCGTCGTCTCTCGCCGCGACGCCGGCTTCGTCCTGGGTGGTTCCGCGGCGGTCACGCTGGCGCTGGCGGGCGTGGTCGTGGTCTACCTCGGGTGGACGCGCCGGACGGTGCGCTGGACCGAGGAGCGCACCCGTCGCCGACGCGTCACGGTCTGGGTCCTGCTCGCCCTCGCCGCCCTTTCGCTCGTCCTCTGGACCGTCCAGGTGGCGGTCCCGCGCTTCGGCTGACCCCGCGGCCACTCGCGGACCTGGCGCTCCGACCTCACGCGGCGTGCCACTGGGGGTGCTGGTCTGGGCCGCGATGGCGTCGGGGGTGGTGCTCATGTGGATCGGCTGGACCAGGCCCCTGGTGCTGTCACCGGCCCAGCGGGCTCGACGTCGGCGCACGACGATCGTGTCGACGCTGATCCTGGTGGCGGTCGTCGCCGTGCTCGCCGTGCTGCAGGTCGTCTCCGCGCGCAGCTGACCGCCGCCGCAGCTCAGACCGCGACGCGCTCGCGCCGCCGCGACGACTGCTGCAACCGCAGGAACGGCTGCTCGACGAGGCGGTACGAGAGCACCGCGACGAGCAGGGAGCAGGCGACGTCGAGGCCGGGGGTGCCGGTCCAGGTGGTGTTGAGGTCGGTGAGGAACAGCTGCTGCCACAGGTACCAGCTGAACGAGACGAGCCCGGCGAGGACGAGGGGGCGGATGGCGAGGGCTCGCTGGACGGCGGGACTGCCGCCGGGGCCGGCCGCGACGAGGACGGTGGCCGCGCAGACCGCGGTGAGCGAGTAGCCGGCGGCCATCTCGTACGGCACCGCGAGGACGACGGACGCGACGACATGGGCCAGCAAGGCCGCGAGGGCGGCGACCGTCACGACCGGCCGGCGCAGCACCGCGACGACGCGCGTCCAGGCCGAGGGGAACGTGGAGGGGGCGAGGGCCACCAGGCTGCCGAGCGCGAGGGCGTCGGCGCGGGTGTGGAAGTAGAAGGGCACCTGGCCCTCGGCGGAGTGGGGGACCAGGAGCCAGGTGGCCGTCCGGAGCAGCGGGCTGGCGAGCACCACGGCGGCGGCGAGCCAGGCGGCGCGTCGGCGCGAGAGGAACAGCAGGGCCAGGGGCCAGAGCAGGTAGTACTGCTCCTCGACCGCGAGCGACCAGGTGTGGCCGACCCACCACGAGTCGGCCGAGCTCACGTAGTTGTAGGTGAACGTGGCGGCGGCGAGCAGCGAGGTGCCCGAGACGGCCACCGCGCCGACGAGGGCGAGCACGCCCACGACCGCGAGGAAGACGTAGAAGGCGGGCCAGATCCGCAGCGTCCGGCGCAGGTAGAACGCGCGGAGCGAGACGGTGCCGGTGCGGTCGTGCTCACGGACGAGGATGCCGGTGATCAGGAAGCCGCTGAGCACGAAGAACACCGTGACGCCGAGCTGCCCGACCGGACGGCCGACGGCGCCGACGAGCCCGGTGTCGTCGGGGTCCAGCGCCGCCGACGCCGCGTGGGCGACGATGACGAGCAGGATCGCGACACCGCGCAGGCCGTCCAGGGAGCGCAGACGAGCCACGCGCTACCGGACCCACTCCACGTCGGAGTCGCGCACCCGCGCCGGAGTGCCGGCGAGCAGCGAGGCCGCCGGTGCCGAGCGGGTGACGACGCTGCGGGCGGCGACCACGCACCCGTCGCCGAGGCGGACGCCCTTGAGCACGGAGGAGTCGGCGCCGATCCAGCAGCGGTCGCCGAGGACGACGTCCGTGTGGGGGCCGACGAGCGAGTCGGCTCGCACCAGGGTGTGGACGTCGGTGTCCATGATCCGCACGCCCCACGAGACCGCGCAGCCGCTGCCGATCGCGACGTGCCCGTGCGAGACCACCGACGAGCCGTCGTTGAGGAACGTGCCGTCGCCGATCTCGAGCCGGGCGCCCCAGCCGAGGTAGACGTCGCAGCGCCGCATCACCTGGACGCGGCCGCCGACGCGCATCCGTGCCCGCGGACGCAGCCGGACCGACGCGCCGCCGGGCACGTCGTGGGCGAGGCCGATCAGGAGCATGGCGCCGGGGGCGAGGTCGAGCGTCGCCGAGCGGGCCACCCGCAGCCGCGACCCGCGTCCGACGAGGACGACGCCCCGCGCGCGCACCGAGTGGTAGAGGCTCTGCAGCACGCCCACCCGGGCGAGCCAGAGCAGCATCGTGCCGGGCGGGATGTCGTGCGACGCCCCGGCGCGGGAGCGCACCGCGTCGAGCAGGCTCACGGGACGGGCTCCGTGGTCGGGGCGGCGGACGGGCGACGGCGCCAGCTCAGCGCGAGACGCCGACGCTGGACGGCCACCGTGCCGGCGCGGTCGTGCGCGCGGGACACGAAGCGGCGCTCGACGACGCGGTAGAACAGCGCGGCGAACGCGATGCTGGCGGCCAGCCCGAGGAGCACCTGCACGGCGAGCATCGCCGGTCCGGGCTCGCCCAGACGCACCGTCACGGCACGGAAGACGATCTCGATGACGAACGCGTGCGTCAGGTAGAGGCTGTACGAGATGGTGCCCAGCCACACCAGGCGCGGGCGGCCGAGCGTGCGCACCACGGCCGCGGCCAGGCCGGACGAGCCGGCGGCCGACAGCCGGCTGACGGCGTACACGGCGAGCGGCCCGAACCACAGGTCGTGGACGGGTGCGACCGGGTCGAGGGCGTCGATCGACGTGGCGGCCGCCGCGACGAGGCCGACGGCACCGGCCACGCCGAGGAACCGGTGGAAGCGACGACGCGCGTCGGCGTCGGGGTGCAGCGCGAGGCGCGCGGCCACCAGACCGAGGACGAACAGGCCGTACAGACCCGGCTGCATGCCAGCGACGACGCCGAGCACCGCGTTCCCCGGCACCAGGGCCCCGGCGACGGTGAGCACGCCGGCCAGCGCGAACAGCGCCGGCCACCAGCCCATCCGCAGCCGCGTGAGCACCAGGACGGCGGCGAGCGCGAGGTAGATGTGGAACTCGATCGCGAGCGACCAGAACGCCGTGCTCCCGGCCGGGCCCGCCCAGTAGACGTCCTGCACGAGCAGCCCGTGGGTGATCAGGCCGGACGGGCGGATGGGGATCGCGCCGTCCCACAGGGTGCCGATCGGCTGCGACAGCACCGTCAGGCCGAGCGCCGACGCGATCGCGACCGCGGCCCAGTACGTCGGGACGATGCGGCGGAACCGTCCGCGCAGGAACGCGACGACGCCGCCGGGCCAGCGGCCCTCGTGGCGCCACAGCACCAGGCCGAGCGAGTAGCCCGACAGCACGATGAACAGGGCCACGGCGTACCGGCCGAGCCCCATCCACGCCGTCATCACGACGGTGGGCGTGGGGATGGCCAGGGCGGCGGGGAACACCGTGCTCCAGCAGTGCGAGATGACGACGTAGCTCGCGGCGAGGCCGCGCAGCCCGTCGACGAACAGCACCCGGCGGACGTCGCTCATCGGCGTCTCCCTCGTGACGTGATGGGTCGGATGACCTTGGCGGGGACGCCGCCGACGAGCGTCCAGGGCGGGACGTCGCCGCGGACGACCGACCCGGCCGCGACGACCGCGCCGTCGCCGATGGACGAGCCGGGCAGGACGACGGCGCCGCGTGCGATCCACACGTCGTCACCGATGACGATGGGCTCGGACCGGATGCCGCCGCCGGGGTCGACCTCGTGGAAGTCGGTGTCGCAAACCGAGACCAGGTCGCCGATCCGGACGCGTGAGCCGATCGAGATCTGCGTGCGTGCGTGGATGACGGCGCCCTGGTTGACGAACACGTCGTCGCCGATCGTCAGGCGGGCCGGGGCCTCCACCGCGATCGAGGCGCGCAGCTGCTGGGCGCGGACCGCGAAGTGGTCGCCGACGCTCATCTCGCCGTCGACGGACAGGAACGGTCGGGGGCCGACGAAGCTGGGCCACTGGCCGTGGCCGATCCCCTTGAGCCGCATCGTCAGCTGCGCCCGGACGAGCGCCGCGCCGAGCACGGCCTTCTGCACCGGCGTGCGGCGGACGTCGTCGAGCAGGGGCGGGTCGACGACGATCGGCAGCGACTCGCTCATCGTCGCCTCCCGCCGGCGACGGCGTCGCGGTAGGCACGGGCGGTGGAGCGCGCGGCGTCGGGCCAGGTGGCGCGGCCGGCCCACTCCTGGGCGACGGCGCCACGGCGCCCGAGGTCGCCCGGCGTCAGCGTGGTGGCCTCGAGCAGGGTCTCGCGGAGGTCCTTGGCGTCGCCGGCGGCGAAGCGCAGGACGGCGTCGTCGGGCACGTCGGCGAACGGCGGCAGGTCGGGCACGACGACCGGCTTGGCGAAGCCCATCGCGAGCAGTGCCGAACCGCTCGTGGTGACCTTGCGGAACGGCAGGACGAGCACGTCCGCGCCCGCGACCAGGTCGGCGAGGTCGGCGTCGGGAAGGAAGCGCAGGTCGAGGTGCAGGTCGCCCCCGACGGCGCGGGCCGTGTCGTGGAGCCGGCCGACGAGCGCGGGGTCGTCGCAGCGCCCGGCCACCACCAGCAGCGGCGGACGCTCGCCGGCGTCGCGCACGTCGTCGACCAGCTGGGTGAACGCCTCGAGCAGGAGGTCGACGCCCTTCTCCTGCGTCACGCGTCCGACGAACGCGAGCACGCGGCGGTCGAGCGCGATGCCGACGCGGGCCCGCGCGGCGACGCGGTCGACGTCGACGTCGTAGTGCTCGTCGAACGGGCCGTGCGGCACGACGCTGACCGGGGGCAGCGCGTCGGGTGCGACCAGCTGCGCGAGCTCGCCGGTGACGAAGGCGTCGTGGACGAGGACGTGGCTGGCGGTGCGCAGCAGCGTGGCGCGGGCGGCACGGTCGTCGTGGAACACCTGGGTGTGCGGGAGGATGTTGTGCGCGGTCCAGACGACGCGCACGCCGATCAGCTGCGACCAGCGCAGCACGACCCCGAACCACGCCTGCGCGACGCGGCGCAGGGCCGGCACGCGGTCGGTGCCGCCGATCTCGAAGTCGAAGACCCAGTGCAGGTGCAGGACGCGGACGCCGCGCAGGCGCAGCACCGCGAGCACCGCCGGCATCAGCAGCAGGTTGAGCGTCCGCGACGGCGTGGGCATCGGCAGGTAGTCGACGCGCACGCCCTCGTGGGCCAGGGCCCCGTGGAGCAGGTCCTGGTAGGGGTTGGTGTCCCGAGGAAAGGCGACCGCCCTCACGGGGAGACCCGGGTGAGGTACCCGAGGACGCCCGCGCCGTAGTGCAGGTGGTCGACGACGATGCCCACCGGCTTGTCGCGACGCGCGCGCCACAGCGGGATGAGCAGCAGCAGCGGGTACAGCGGGAAGCGGCGCACCAGCGGCAGCCCGAGCAGGAAGACCGGGTAGGCCACCATGATCGGGTCGTGCTTGAGGATCGAGGCCAGGCGCTCGGGGTGCTTGGCGTAGAGCCGGGCACGGCCGGCGCCGTACCGGCGCGAACGGCGGTGCTGACGCTTGCCGCGCTCCCAGTCGACGAGCACGAGCGCGTCGGCGATCGACCAGACGTCCATGCCGGCGTCGTTGACGCGCCAGCAGAAGTCGGCGTCGGAGCAGTAGGAGAAGTCCTCGTCGAACCAGCCGATCCGGTCGATGACCTCGCGGCGGAACGCGAAGTTCAGCGTCGGCGCCTCGCGGACGGGGCCGTCGACGTGCGCCACCCGGTTGTACGGGCTCGGGACGACGCTCTGGTGGGCGCCGACGGTGACCATCTGCGTGCGCTCGACCAGCGGCGTCACCAGCGCGTCCAGCCAGCCCGGCTGCGGGCGGCACCCGGAGTCGGTGAAGACGATGACGTCGCTCTTGGCCTCCCGGATCCCGACGTTGCGCTGCTCGGGGATGGTGATGGCCTTGGTGTTGCTGGGCGACTTCTCGAAGTGCACCCAGCGGACGTCGGGGTGGGCCACCGCGAGGTCGCCGAGGCGGCCGTCGGAGGCGTCGACGACGACGACCTCGTGGGTGTAGCGCGACTCGTGCTCCGCGAGGTCGCGGAGCGTGTGGTCGAGGAAGCGCTCGTCCTTGCTGATGATCACGATGCTGACGTCGGTCATGAGTAGACCCTCGCTGATCCTGTGTCGACGATGGTGGCCTTGTAGGTGTCCAGGAACCCGGTGGGGTACTCGTACGTGGACTGCAGGAGCCCGCCGTCGGCGTTGCCCCTCGCTCGGCCGTCGGTGATGTTGCTGCTGGACGCGAACACCCAGGCGCGGGTGTCGAGCGTGCCGGGCGCGAGGTCGGGGAAGAGTCCTCGCGACCCGCGGTCGCCCACGTACTGCAGGGTGAGCGTGCCGTAGCGGTCGGTGAAGATGATCGAGTCGTCGCGCCGCCGCTGGTCCACCCAGCGCGCCACCGCGAGGTCCTGGGCGTCGACGCCGTAGCGCTCGGCGTACTCGCCGCGGCTCGACAGGTTGCCGGCCTCGTCGCCCTTGACGGCGCGCACGGTGAGGCCGGACGCGTCCAGGTAGACCGTCGCCACCACGCCGATCGCGACGGCCGCGGCCAGGCCGCGTCGCCACGGGGCCGGACGTCGCGCGGGCCGCTGCGCCCGAGCGCGGCCGTGCACGAGCCGTCGTCCGAGCACGCCGAGCCCGAGGGCGAGCGGGACGACGAACAGCGCGGCGGCCTGCATCGCGAGCCGCTCGGCGTTGTAGGAGAACGCGACCGAGCTGCTGAGCCGGATCAGCACGGCGATGCCGACCATGCCGACCACGGGGGCCAGCACGTCGGGCGCGCGGCGGCGTCGCCAGGCCACCACGCACATGCCGAGGGCGCCGAGGATGACGCCGACGTTGGCGAGCTGACGCACGGCGACGAGCACGACCTCGAAGCCGGGGTTGACGATCGGCACCTGCCCGGAGTTGCTGGGGCTGGACTCGACCGCGGGGAAGTTGGCCTGCACGCCGGGGGAGAAGTGGGTGTCGGCCATCCACGGGTAGGCCTCGGCGTAGTCGGACTGCGCCGCGTCGAAGTAGGCGCGCGGGGTCGCGGCGGCGGCGGTGTTGCCGCCGAGCCAGCTGGAGAGCACCGAGCCGCCGGAGTTGGGCAGGATCGCCAGGCCGTTGCTCGACAGGCGGTCGGCGAACGAGGCCACGTTGTTGCCGGAGTCGGTGACCGGGCCGGTCCAGACCACGCTCATCACGAGGATCAGCGCGACGATCGGCAGCGTCAGCACCGACGTGCGGCTGCGTCCGCAGCGCAGCGCCACGACGGCGGCGACCACGCGGGCGAGCACCAGGAACAGGATCGCGACGTAGGCCGAGGAGTAGTGCGAGACCACCAGGCCCGCCGACAGCAGGACCACCAGGCCCATGGCCTGACGTCGTCCGACCGCGCGGTCGAACGCGACGAGCACGAGGACGACGAAGAGCAGCAGCCCCACCTCCTGGCGGGCCAGCGCGGGCAGCTGGCCGGCCATGCTCGAGGTGAGGAACAGGACGCTCGTCGCGACGAGGGAGGCGACGCCGCCGGCCCAGCGACGCGCGATCAGGTAGACGCCGATCGGGTACAGGGCGAACAGCGCGGGCAGCAGGGCCTTGAAGATCGCGAGCGGCGCGAGGCCGGTGACCTGCCACCACGCGGTGGGGAGCGCGGTGATGCTGAGCATGGCGCCGTAGGGGTCGCCGCCGGCCGGTGCCCAGCGCAGGGCGTCGGCGGTGTTGCGGAACGCCGCGAACTCCTGCTGCACGTCGAAGCCGTAGAGACCGCTGGAGCGCAGCGAGTACGACCACAGCAGCGTCAGCGTGACGCAGTACAGGATCATCGCGACGACGCCGTCGTGACCGTCGCGGGCCGCACGGAGGGCCCACAGCACGGCGGCGCCGGCCCCGACGAGGGCGACGTACGCGAGCCACGGCTGGTCGCGGTTCTCGATCAGCATCGCGCCCGCGGCCATGGCCGCCGGCAGGAGCAGCAGGGCCGTGAGCGGCGAGACCGTCCGGGGGACGGGCACGGGTGCGGCGTCGCGGCGCAGCACCGCGATCGCGGCGAGCAGCAGCACCATGACGTCGACCGCGAGCACCACGGGCAGCGTCGAGAGCGGGCGGGCCAGCGAGGTCAGCGCCCCGACGACGGTGACGCCGAGGACGGCCGCGAGGTTCAGGGCGACGCTGGTGGCCACCGTGTAGAGCACGGCGTGGCCGCGTCCGCCGGGGGCGATGCCGATCGCGCGCAGCCCGAGCGCACCGGGCACGGTGAGCAGGAACGCGATCGACACCAGCGACGCGGACAGCTGGTCGCGGAGCAGCACCGCCACGTGGAACGCGGCGACGGCCAGCAGCAGCTGCACGACGCCGCCGTGCCTGCTCCAGGACGGGCCGCGGGTGGAGCGACGCCGGCTGGTGGGCACGTCGGGGTGCGCGGTGTCGGCGTCACCGCCGGCGGTGTGGCGCGGTTGGTCGAGCACGGCCATCAGGCCACCTCCCCCTCTGCCGTGAAGGCGTTGGGCGTGGTGAGCAGCTCCTGGGCGACGCCGACGTTGCCGAACGCCTCCTGGGCCAGCTGCACGTACGGGTAGGCCAGCAGCTCGGGCTCCCCGGAGCGTGCGGCCTCGACCACCCAGTGCGCGAACATCCCGGCCGGCAGCGCGGCGGCGAGCACCGCCGTCGCCGGGCTGCGACGGAGCAGCGCGAGGCCGACGAGACCGGCCACCGCGAACGGCAGCGGGTACACCGTCGGCAGCAGGCCGTCGTGCTTGCGGAACAGGCGGGCGTTGCCGCGGCCGTACGCACGGCTGCGACGCAGGGTGTCGCCGAGGCCGGGCTCGAACTCGTGCCGGACCACGGCGTCGGGCGCGAAGACGAGGGTGCCGCCGCCGCGGACGACGCGTCGGCACAGGTCCTCCTCCTCGCCGCCGAAGCGGAAGCGGGCGTCGAAGCCGTCGTAGGCCTCGAGCGTCGCGACTGGCCAGAGCATGTTGCCGCCCACCACCGACGCGACGTCGCGCTCGCCCGACGCGGTGCGCGGGAACGCCGAGCGGCGCACGTACTGGGTGAGCCGGTGGACGAACCCGTCGTCCTGCAGCAGCGACGACTCCAGCGGCGCGAGCGGGTTGCTGCGGCTGAGGTAGCGCAGCGTGAAGGTGTCCTGCGCGGTGCCGGCCAGCGTGCCGCCGACGGCCGCGGCGTCGGGGTGGCGCTCGTGCGCGGCGAGCAGGCGCTCGACCCAGTCCGGGGAGGGGCGGCAGTCGTCGTCGGTGAAGGCGACGACGTCGGCCTTCGCCCCGGTCCAGCCGGTGTTGCGGGCGGTGGCCAGACCGGCGTTGGCGGCGTGGCGCAGCACGTGCGCGCCGTGCGCGCGGGCGACGTCGGCGGTGCCGTCGGTGGAGCCGTCGTCGACGACGACCACCTCGACGTCGCCGGCGATCGTCTGCGCGGCGAGGGCGTCGAGCGTGTCGCCGATCAGCTCGGCGCCGTTCAGGCTGCACACGACCACGGTGACGAGCGGCTTCATGCGGCGGCTCCGGTGCGCTCGACGCCGACCCCGAGCCGCTGCGAGAGCAGCTCGGCGAGACGGGCGGGGCTGGACGCGTCGGTGAGCTCGGCGTAGCAACGGGCGACGACGCCGGCGTCGGGCGCCGCGTCGAGGAACCGGGCCAGGCCGTCGGCGACCGACTCGGGGTCGAGGGCGGCGAACGTCGGCAGGTCGCGCGCGAAGAGCTCGCCGAGGCCACCGGTGCTGGAGGCGAGCACGGGGACGCCGGCGGCGATGGCCAGGTTGGCGACGCCGCTCTGCTCGGAGTGCGTGTAGGGCAGCACGGCGACGTCGGCGGCCTCGAACCAGCCGCTCACCTCGCCGTCGGGCACGTGGCCGGTGAGCGCCACGACGTCACCGAGGCCGTGCGCCTCGACGCGCGCGCGGACGTCGTCGAGGTAGTCGCGGTCGGCCTGCTCGAAGCGGCCGAAGGCGGCCGGGCGCGGGCGCACGTCACCGGCGACGACGAGGCGGACGCGGTCCGCGACCGACGGGTCACGGCGCACGAGCACCGCCAGGCCCTCGACGAGCTCGCGCAGGCCCTTCTCGACGTGCACGAAGCCGAAGAGCAGCAGCAGCGTGCGGTCGGCGACGTCGTGGCGGCGGCGCAGCTCGTCGCCGGACACGTCGGACGCGGGGGAGTCGTACACGGGGTGCGGCATCACGAGCACGCGGGAGGCGGGCACGTGCAGGACGTCGACGAGCACGTCGCGCGCCTTGTCGGTGTGCACGTGCACGACGGCGGCCAGGTTGCTGACGAAGCGGTAGTACAGGCGCGCGGGGAGGCCGAGGCGGTCGACGTCGCGCGTCACCTCGTGGTGGGTGAGCACCAGGCGCACGCCCGCGACGCGGCACACCATCACGAGCGCCCACAGGGGGAGCAGCCGGGGACCGTAGGTGGCGATGCCGTGCTGCACCTGCACCGCGTCGGGACGCCAGCGGCGCACGGCGCGTGCGAGGCGCAGCAGGCCCACCGGCGACCAGGTGAGCGAGCCGAGGACGGGGGCGAAGGCGGCGTCGGGCTGCGGTGACGCGGTGACCGCGGCGACGTCGTGCCCGGCGGAGCGGTAGGCCGCGGCGAGGCGTGCGGTGTAGTCGGCGATGCCGTCGCGGGCCGGGGGGAGCGGGCTGATCAGGACGATCCTCACGGGACCACCACCTTGGCGAGCGTGGACGCGAGCGCGTCCCAGGAGTAGTCGCGCGCGGTGGCGCGGGCGCCCTCGCGGTACGACTCGGCGTGGTCGAGGGTGCGACCGAGGGCGTCGGCCAGGGCCGCGGGGTCGACGGGGCTGATCGCACCGTTGACGCCGTCGGCGACCAGGTGCCGCGCGTGGTTGTCGGGGTGGTCGCTGGTGACGACCGGGGTGCCGCAGGCGAGTGCCTCGAGCGCGACCATGCCGAAGCCCTCGCGCTCGGACGGGAACGCGAGCACGCGGGCGCCCTTCATCGCGGCGAGCAGGTGGCGTCGCTCGTCGAGCGGTTCGAGCACCTCGACGTGGCCGGTCAGGCCGAGACGGGCCACCTGCTGCTGCAGGCGCTCGTTCTCGGGGCCGGTGCCGATGACGGTGAGCGTGACGGGGCGGCCGCGCTCGTGCAGGATCGCGACGGCGTCGAGCAGCACGTGCACGTTCTTGTGGGCGAGCAGTCGCCCGACGCACAGCAGGTCGCCGACGGTGTCGGAGACGGGCGCCGCGTCGATCTCGGCCTGGTCGACCCCGTTGGGGACCACGGTGATCCGGTCGGCGGCGACGCCGAGGTCGCGCAGCCGCTCGGCGGTGCCCTCCGACGCGGCGACGATGTGGTCGGGCAGCGACGCGGCCAGCTTCTCGAGCGCGGCGGCCACGACGCCGAGGGGGCCGAGGTAGGAGCGCCAGTATTCGCGGCCCCACACCTCGTGCCAGGTGACGACGAAGCGCGCGCGACGCGCCCAGGTGACCAGGCGGAGGGGGAACAGCGGCAGGAACGGGATGGCGTCGGCCTCGAGCACGTCGAAGCGGCGGGTCAGCATCCGCACGGTCGAGCCGGCGAACGCGACGGCCTGCCAGATCGAGCGCCGGGCGCCGGCGTAGAGGTCCCAGCGGCGCCCGAGTGCGCGGAACGTCAGGCCGGGGACGGTGGGCGGCTCGCCGTCCCACCAGCGCATCGTGTGCACCTGGACGGTGACGCCGTGGCCGGCGACGCGGGGCAGGAGCGCGGCGTAGCGCGCCTCCTTGCCACCGGTGTGGAAAGGCTCGACGGCGTCGGCGACGACCGCGAGCCGAACGTCAGGACGCGACACAGCTGGGTCCTCCGGACTGCTCGTTCTCGACCGACCCGCGCGGCAGCACCCAGAAGTGCACCTCGGGCGAGCGCTGGTCGGGGGTGCTGACCTTCACCGCGACGCGGTTGCGCTGCGAGCAGTCGGCGATGCGCAGGCTGACGGGCAGCTCGGTCGTGTCGCCGGCGGCGAGCTCGAACCGGCCACCGTCGACGACCTTCTCGTCCCCGGACGGGCCGGCGGTGGCGGACCACGTGTAGCGGGCCGTGCCGTCCGAACGGTTGGTGACCAGCGCGTCGAAGTCGACCTCGCCCCTGGTCTTCACGAGCGGGGCGAGGTCGGCGTACTGCTTGATCGACAGCTCGGTGAAGGCCGTGCCCTGGTCGGTGAGGCCGAGCTCGCCGAGCTGCGCCTGGGCGCGGTCGGTCGTCAGCACGGCCGGCACCACCAGGACCGCGGCCAGCAGCACCAGCAGGACGATGCGCCCGGGCGTGAGGACCCGGGTCACTCAGCGGCTCGCGACGCGCCGGCGGCCTCGCCGCTGCGCGACACCGCGACGGCGACGGGCATGGAGCCGCCGCCGCGCAGGCTCTGGGCCTTGCGCTCGAAGCGCGGCGCCGAGGCGGCCCGGGAGGCCCGCTCCTGGACGGCGTTCGCGGTGGCCTGGTTGTCGGGCGCCATGCGGACGCGTCCGAGCACCTGGATGCAGCGGACGGCGTCGCGCCAGTTGATCTTCTTGCCGTCGGCGTGCGAGCGCGAGTGGTACGAGATCGGCACCTCGAACGGCCGCTCGCCGAGCCGCAGCACGTTGGCCGTGATCTCGGTGTCGAGGCCGAACCCGAGCTCGGTGAGCTCCATGCTGCGCAGCATGGGCAGCGGCACGAGCTTGAGGCAGGTGTGCAGGTCGCTGATCGCGCTGTCGAACAGGACGTTCGCGGCGAACGTCATCGCACGGTTGCCGAACTTGTAGCGGTAGGACCGGTAGACCGTGTTCTGGCCGAACAGGCGGGTGCCGTAGACGACGTCGGTGCGGCCGTCGATGACCGGCTGGACGAGCGCGGCCACGTCGTGCGCGGAGTACTCCATGTCGGCGTCGAACGGCATCAGGTGCGTGCCGCGGGCGACGCTGATGCCGGTCAGCACCGCGGCGCCCTTTCCCATGTTGCGCACGTGGCGCGTGACGGTGAGGCGCTCGTCGGTGATGTCGTCGAGCAGGTCGGCGGTGCCGTCGTGGCTGCCGTCGTCGACGACGACCAGCTCGATCTCGCACGGGTAGGAGGTGCCGAGGACGTGGTCCACGGCGGAGCGGATGGTGCGCGCCTCGTTGTAGGCGGGCATGACGATCGAGAGCACCACGGTGTCGTCCTGACGCGGGGCGTCGGGGACGGCGTGCATGTGCGACGCGTGCTCGTGCGGGATGGGACGGCTCATCAGATCGGTGTCAGAGGTCATCTGAAGTCCTTCCAGAACGTGGGGGGCAAGCGTCGCGACGTGGGGGAGTCGGACGTCGAGGAGTGGGGGCGACCTCCCGAAAGGCCACGGCGAACGTAACCCCGACTCGCGAGTAGATCGCAGTCGTGCACCGAGATTTAATGTCACATCGACCCAATTTTCTCCGTTCCTCCTCCAGGTGGAGGAGTCCGGACAAATTGCTGTAATGCTGCAGGTCACATCGGGCGTCGCGGGTGTGACCCGGGTCGCTCCGGAGGGGCCACGCCGGCTGCGGCAACGGTGTGACCAGCGGCTCGCGCAACAGGTCGCTGAGGGCGCTCGACGGTGACTAGGGTGCGGGAATGCGACTTTCTGTGATCGGCTGCGGGTACCTCGGTGCGGTCCACGCTGCGTGCATGGCCAAGCTGGGCCACGACGTCGTGGGCATCGACACCGACGAGACCAAGGTGGCCGCCCTGTCCGAGGGACGGGCGCCGTTCTTCGAGCCCGGGCTGCCCGAGCTCCTCACCGAGGCGATGGCCACCGGCCGCCTGCGGTTCTCCACCGACATGGCCGACGCCGCCGGCTCGCGCGTGCACTTCGTCTGCGTCGGCACGCCGCAGAAGCGTGCGGAGAACGCCGCCGACCTGCGCTTCGTCGACGCCGCGTTCACCTCGCTCGCCGAGCACGTCGTGGCCGGCGACGTCGTCGTCGGCAAGTCGACGGTGCCGGTGGGCACCGCCGAGCGGCTCACCGAGCAGCTGCACGACATCCAGCCCGACGCGACCCTGGTGTGGAACCCCGAGTTCCTGCGCGAGGGCTTCGCGGTCAAGGACACGCTGCACCCCGACCGCCTGGTCTACGGCGTCGCCGAGGGCGACACCACGTCCAAGGAGGTCCTCGACGAGGTGTACGCGACGCCGCTGTCGGAGGGCACGCCGCTGATCGTCACCGACCAGGCGACCGCGCAGCTGGTCAAGGTCGCGGCCAACAGCTTCCTGGCCACCAAGATCAGCTTCATCAACGCGATGGCCGAGCTGTGCGAGGCCACCGGTGCCGACGTCACCTCGCTCGCCGACGCGATCGGCCACGACGACCGGATCGGCCGCAAGTTCCTCAACGCCGGCCTCGGGTTCGGCGGCGGCTGCCTGCCCAAGGACATCCGGGCGTTCATGGCCCGCGCCGGCGAGCTCGGCGCCGACCAGGCGCTGACGTTCCTCGCCGAGGTCGACTCGATCAACATGCGGCGCCGCGTCCGCATGGTCGACCTCGCCCGCGAGGTGTGCGGCGGGTCGATCGTCGGTCGCAGGGTCGCCGTCCTCGGAGCCGCGTTCAAGCCCAACTCCGACGACGTCCGCGACTCGCCCGCGCTGTCGGTGGCCGCGCAGATGCAGCTGCAGGGCGCCGACGTCACCGTCACCGACCCCGAGGCCGTCGCCAACGCGCAGGCCCGCTTCGGCGACCTGAAGTACGTCGAGACCGTCGACGAGGCCGCGCAGAACGCCGAGATCGTCCTGCTGCTCACCGAGTGGCGCGAGTACGTCGAGCTCGACCCCGCGCAGCTGGCCAAGATCGTCGCCCAGCCGCGGATGCTCGACGGCCGCAACGCGCTCGACCCCGTCGTGTGGCGCGACGCGGGCTGGACCTACCGCGCCCTCGGGCGTCCCTGACGTGGCCGACGCCCCGCGCCGCAAGGCGTTCGTCACCGGTGTGTCCGGCCAGGACGGCTCGTACCTGGCCGAGCTGCTGCTCGGCAAGGGCTACGAGGTGCACGGCCTGGTGCGCGGGTCGTCGGGCTTCAACGCGGCCCGCATCGACCACCTGCTGCAGGACCCGCACGACCCCGACGCGCGGATGTTCCTGCACTACGGCGACCTGACCGACGGGGCGCGACTGCTGACGCTGCTCGGCCGCGTCCGTCCCGACGAGGTCTACAACCTGGGCGCGCAGTCCAACGTCCGCACGTCGTTCGACGAGCCCGAGCTGACGGCCGACGTCGCCGCGCTCGGCACCCTGCGGCTGCTCGAGGCGATCCGGATGGGCGGCTTCGAGTGCCGCTTCCTGCAGGCCTCCAGCGCGGAGATGTTCGGCGACACCGCGCCGCCGCAGCACGAGGGCTCGACCATCGCGCCGCGCTCGCCCCACGCGATCGCCAAGGCGTACGCGTACTGGACCACGCGCAGCTACCGCGAGACGTACGGCCTGCACTGCTCCAACGCGATCATGTTCAACCACGAGTCACCCCGTCGCGGCGAGTCGTTCCTGACCCGCAAGATCAGCCGCGCCGTCGCGCGCATCGCCGCCGGCGTCGACGACTACGTCTACCTCGGCGCGCTCGACCCCGTCCGCGACTGGGGCTACGCGCCCGAGTACGTCGAGGCGATGTGGGCGATCCAGCAGCACCGCGCCGCCGACGACTTCGTGCTCGCCACCGGCCAGCAGTTCAGCGTCCGCGACTTCGCCGCCGCCGCGTTCGACCACGCCGGCCTGGACTGGGAGAAGCACGTCCGCTTCGACGAGCGCTACCTGCGCCCGTCCGACCCCCAGGCCCTGATCGGCGACGCGTCCAAGGCCGCGCGCGAGCTGGGCTGGGAGGCCCGCGTCCAGGCCACCGCGCTCGCCGCGATCATGGTCGACGCCGATGCCGACGCCCTGCAGCACGAGGGCAAGCCCTGGATCGACCGCCCGGTCGGCTGGGGACCGTTGTGAGCACCGATGGAGGACCGATGAGCCCCGCCGACCAGCCCGACGTCGCGACCACCCGCGTGGTGGCGTTCGACCTCGACGA
This sequence comes from Solicola agrisoli, assembly GCF_049059935.1. Classification (NCBI taxonomy): domain Bacteria; kingdom Bacillati; phylum Actinomycetota; class Actinomycetes; order Propionibacteriales; family Nocardioidaceae; genus Solicola; species Solicola agrisoli. The sequence continues at coordinate 59,147 of NZ_JBMGQR010000021.1, forward strand.
CACCCTGGCCGAGTCCAAGGCGACGATGGCGCCCGAGATGGTGCAGGCCCTGCAGGACCTGCTCGCCGTGGTGCCGGTGTGCATCATCTCCGGCGGACGGATGGAGCAGTTCGAGGGCCAGGTGCTCGCCCACCTCGACCGCCCCGAGCTGTTCGACCGTCTTCACCTGATGCCCACCTGTGGCACCCGCTACTACCGCTGGCAGGACGACGCGTGGACCCAGGTCTACGCCCACGACCTCACCGCCGAGGAGAAGGCCGACGCCGTCGCCGCCCTCGAGGACGGCGCCGCCACACTCGGGCTGTGGTCCGACGCCGACGAGGTGTGGGGCGACCGGATCGAGGACCGCGGCTCGCAGATCACCCTCTCGGCCCTCGGCCAGGAGGCCCCCGTCGCGGCCAAGAAGGCCTGGGACCCGTCGGGCGAGAAGCGCGAGAAGCTGCGGGCGTTCGTCTCCGAGCGCCTCCCGTCCCTCGAGGTGCGCAGCGGCGGCTCGACGTCGATCGACATCACCGCTCGCGGCATCGACAAGGCCTTCGGCATCGACAAGCTGTGCGGCATCCTGTCGATCACCCCCGACCAGGTGCACTTCGTCGGCGACCGTCTCGAGCCCGGCGGCAACGACTACCCCGTCCTGTCCCTCGGCGTCTCGGCCTTCGCCGTCGAGGGCCCCGAGGAGACGCTCGCCCACGTGCGGGCCTTCGTGGCGGCCGCACAGGCCTGACCGTCGTCGGGGTCGTCACCGGGGAGCTGATCCGGTTCTTCGGCGGTCCCCATCCGCCCGACGCACCTGCCTGAGATTCTCTCGCCTCCGAGCGGATGGGGGCTGCCGAAGTGACGGATCGGCGCCGTCGCGGCGAGCACCCCGGCCGGCCGTCCGCTGGTCGTGGCCGAGGAGATCGCGGCGAGGACGCGGGGCACGGCTCGCTCGTCAGGTGCGGGCGCCCGGTGGCCCACCGGCGACCAGCGGTGTCCCAGCCACCACTTCGGGGCGAGAAGTGGTGGCTCAGGCACCGCCAGGCCGTCGCGGTGGTGGCTGAGCCACCGCCAGGTGCCGCGGCGAGTGCAGGGGCAGTCGCTTGACCGTCAGCCCCGCTGCCAGGGCGACCAGCAGGATGATCCCGGCGGTCACGCCCCACTCAGTCCAGAACATCCACGCCGGTCGCGCGGCCCAGGCGATCTCGGCGTCGCTCGTCGGGTCTCCCGGCCCGTGCCGAACGAACAGCACGAAGGCCGAGGACAGGAGGACCGCCCAGGCGCGCGCCGCGACCACGACCACCCATCGCCACGGGTCCCGGTGCGGGTCGGCCGCCAGCGCGAACAGGCTGACGAAGCCCGACAGCGGCAGCAGCCCTGCCCACAGGGCCACCACCGCGACATCGGGCAGGACGGCGAGCCCCGCTCCGACGGGCCACAGCGAGAACCACAGGGCACCCATCGCCAGTGCCGCGACCGCGGCCCCGCTCCCGGGGTGTCGTCGCCTCGCGAACCAGTCGTCCTGCAAGACGGGCTCGGCCTGCGCGGTCACCGCACCAGTGTGGCGAAGCGGCCCCGCTCGCGGGCCGGATCGCCAGGACCTGCGTCCTGACGGGCCCGGGCATACCGTCGCAAGCGTGTCGTTCTTCATCCTCGCCGCGCTGGTCGTCGTCGGCGCGCTCGTGCTCCTCGCGGCGGCCATCGGGTCGTCGATCGCGTGGTGGGTCCTGCTCGCCCTGGTGGT
>NZ_JBMGQR010000022.1:0-56508 GCF_049059935.1 Solicola agrisoli
GCCGCAGCAGCCACAGGCCCACCAGGTTGGCCGCCAGGCCGAGGACGCCGGCCGCCAGCATCAGCGACCCGTCCACCTCCGGGGCGTCGCCGAGGCGCCGGACGGCGCTCACCACCACCCAGGTCGCGATGCCGAGCAGCACGACCCCGTTCACGGCGGCCGCGAGGATCTCGGTGCGGTGGTTGCCGAACGAGCGCCGCGAGCCCGGCCCTCCTCCGCGTCGCCCCACCGCGATGGCCGCGAGCGCGAGCGCGATGCCGCCGGCGTCGCTGGCCATGTGGCCGGCGTCGGCGAGCAGCGCGAGACTCCCGGTCGCCAGCGCCACGACGACCTCGACCACCAGCACGAGCAGCGTCAGCGCCAGGACCAGCGCGAGCCGTCCTCGGTGCGCGCTCGACGCACCGTGCGCGTGGTCGTGTCCCATGACGTCCATATTAGAGAACGTGCATACGTCCGCCGACCGTGACGCCAGCATCTGGGACGGGAACGGTGCCCGTCGTCGACTGGGCGGGGCGTCACGCAGCGGGTCGCCGTCCGTCATCGGGCCGTGACGTCGAGGTGGTGACCTGTGGGCCCGACCACGAAGGAGTCCCCCGTGCCCCCCACCGCACCCACCGACGAGCAGCTCGACGTCCTCATCCGCGCACGCCTCGCGCTCGCCGGCGTCGACCTCGACCAGCTGCCGGAGACACCCGACCCCGCCACCGGCTCCCCCAGCCGCGCCCAGGCCCTGACCTCGCTGCGCACCTTCCTGCGCACGGCGGTGCCGACCGTCAGCACCTGGGCGCCGCCCGCGAGCGGCCCCGACGCCGACGCGTACGCCCAGCAGGCCGCTCCCCCGCTGCTGTACCCGTCCATCACGCAGGCCTGGACCGGGAAGGTCGGCCGATGACGCGCGCGAGCAACCGTCGGGCGTTCCTCGCGAGGTCCGCCGCCGTCACGGCGGCCTCGGTCGCCGGACCCGCCGTGCTCGGCGCCCCGGCGTCGGCCACCACGACCGCGGGCCGCACCTCGCCCGTCGACGTCGCGGTACGGCCCGAGGCGCTCCGCGACCCCGTCGAGGCCACGCTCGCCGAGGCCGTGACGCTCGTGCGACGCGGACGCCTCTCGGCGGTCGACCTCGTGCAGGCGCACCTGGACCGGATCTCCGCGGTCGACGGCACGCTCAAGGCCTGGAACGCGGTGGTCGGCGACGCCGCTCTCGCGGCCGCGAGGAAGGTCAGGCGGGGTGACCGCCGGCTGCTCGCGGGTGCTCCCCTGTGCATCAAGGACAACTACTTCACCCGCGGCGTGCCCACCACGGCGAACTCCTACCTGTTCGAGGACTTCGTGCCGACGTACGACGCGACCGCCGTCGCACGCCTGCGCCAGGCCGGCGGCATCGTGCTCGGCAAGGGACAGATGGGCCCGCTGGCCACCACCCGGGCCACCCTGCCCAACGGGACCGTCACCACCGTCAACCCGTGGACGCCGCAGGACCCGTCCACCGACCCGGGCGGCTCGTCCACCGGCCCGGCCTGCGCGGTCGCCGCGCGGATGGCCTCGAGCTCCATCGGCACCCAGACGGGCGGGTCGATCGTGCTGCCGGCGAACCGGCAGAACATGACGGGCCTCAAGCCCACGATGGGTCGGGTGTCGCTGCACGGCGTCATCCCGCTGTCGTTCACCCGCGACCACGTGGGACCGATCGCCCGCGACGCGCTCGACGCCGCGCTGATGCTCACCGCGATGGCGGGTGCGGACGCCCAGGACCCCCGCACCCAGGGCCTCCCGCGCGTCCCCGACCTGGTGCGTGCGGCGACGCCGGTCACGGTGCGCGGGCGGGTTCAGGTGCGTCGCTCGACCAGGGTCGGCGTGCCGGCGGACTTCCTCGCGACGGCACCTCCGGCCCAGCTGGCCGCCCGGCGGGCCTTCCTCGACACGCTGTCAGCCGTCCGCGGCGTGCGTCTGGTCGACGTCGTCTACCCCGACGACTGGGCGCTGCTCACCACCGGCTTCAACGTGGGCCGGCTGCCCGAGCGGTCCGAGCCGTTCCGCCCCTACCTGCAGGACGACCTGCGCGGGTTCGGCGTCTCGGTGCTCTCGTGGCTGCAGGGCCTGATGCTGTCCGGTGACGAGTGGGCCACCGCCCAGCGGGCCAAGACGCACCTGCTGGGCGAGGTCCTCGACGGGTTCCTCGGCGACGTCGACGTGGTGCTGCAGACCGACGTCGTGCCGTTCGACCTGCTGGGCCTGCCCGAGCTGGGCCTGCCGATCGGGTTCACCACGCCCACGCCGACGACGCCCGCGCTCCCCGTCGGCGCCATCCTCGGGGCGGGCCCCTACGAGGAGGACCGCCTGCTCGAGCTCGCCGCCGCCTACCAGGCGAGCACCGACTGGCACCTGCGCCGCCCGCCCGAGCCGGCCGCGGCGTCCACCCGCAGCCGTCGCGTGCCGCCCGACGCTCTCGCGCTGACCGCCGAGGAGGTCGCCGCCGTCACCGCCTGAGGCCGGGCACGACGAAGCCCCCTCCCGCCTGGGGCGGAAGGGGGCTTCGTTCGTGCTACGGGTTCAGCGCAGTGTCACTTGTTGATCTTGGTGACACGGCCGGCGCCGACGGTACGGCCGCCCTCGCGGATGGCGAAGCGCAGGCCCTCCTCCATGGCGATCGGCTGGATGAGCGACACCGACATCTCGGTGTTGTCACCCGGCATGACCATCTCGGTGCCCTCGGGGAGGTCCACCACACCAGTCACGTCCGTCGTGCGGAAGTAGAACTGGGGACGGTAGTTGTTGAAGAACGGCGTGTGACGGCCACCCTCGTCCTTGGACAGGATGTAGACCTGGCCCTCGAACTCGGTGTGCGGCGTCGTCGTCCCGGGGGCGATGATCACCATGCCGCGCTCGACGTCCTCGCGCTTGGTGCCACGGAGCAGCAGACCGACGTTCTCGCCGGCCTCGCCCGTGTCGAGCAGCTTGCGGAACATCTCGATGCCGGTGACGGTCGTCGTCTGCTTGGTCTCACGGATGCCGACGATGTCGACGGTCTCGTTGACCTTGACGACGCCGCGCTCGATGCGACCGGTGACGACGGTGCCACGACCGGTGATCGTGAAGACGTCCTCGACGGGCATGAGGAAGGGCTTCTCGGTCTCACGCGTCGGCTGCGGGATGTACTCGTCGACGGCGTTCATGAGCTCGAGGATCGAGTCGGCCCACTTCTCGTCGCCGGTGAGGGCGGGGTGCGCCGCGACCTTGACGACGGGGACGTTGTCGCCGTCGAAGTCCTGGTCGCTGAGCAGCTCGCGGACCTCGAGCTCGACGAGCTCGAGGATCTCCTCGTCGTCGACCATGTCGCACTTGTTGAGCGCCACGACCATGGCCGGCACGCCGACCTGGCGGGCGAGCAGCACGTGCTCACGCGTCTGGGGCATGGGGCCGTCGGTGGCGGCGACCACGAGGATCGCGCCGTCCATCTGAGCCGCACCGGTGATCATGTTCTTCACGTAGTCGGCGTGCCCGGGGCAGTCGACGTGCGCGTAGTGACGCGACTCGGTCTGGTACTCGACGTGCGCGATCGAGATCGTGATGCCGCGCTGACGCTCCTCGGGAGCCTTGTCGATCTGGTCGAACGCCGACGCCTGGTTCAGGTCGGGGTACTTGTCGTGCAGCACCTTCGTGATCGCCGCGGTCAAGGTGGTCTTGCCGTGGTCGATGTGACCGATGGTGCCGATGTTCATGTGCGGCTTGGTCCGCTCGAACTTCGCCTTAGCCACTGGGGCTCCTCCTGGATGTATGTGGTGTGTACGGGTCGTACCCCTGGTGGTCACCCTAGGTGCAGGGTGACCGGCGAGGTCACTCGCCCCGGGCCTTCTTGATGATCTCTTCCGCGACGTTCTTGGGAACCTCGGCGTAGGAGTCGAACTGCATCGAGTACGACGCACGTCCCGAGGTCTTGGACCTCAGGTCGCCGACGTAGCCGAACATCTCGGACAGCGGGACCAGTGCCTTGACCAGTCGCGCACCGCCCATGCCCTCCTCCATCGCGTGGACCTGGCCACGGCGGGAGTTGAGGTCACCGATGACGTCGCCCATGTAGTCCTCGGGCGTGGTGACGTCGACGGCGAAGACAGGCTCGAGGATGACCGGGTCCGCCTTGCGGCTGGCCTCCTTGAACGCCTGGGAACCGGCGAGCTTGAACGCCAGCTCCGAGGAGTCGACGTCGTGGTAGGCACCGTCGGTCAGCGTCACCTTGACGTCGACCATCGGGTAGCCGGCCAGCACGCCGAACTGCATCGCGTCCTGCGCGCCCTCGTCGACCGAGGGGATGTACTCGCGCGGGATGCGACCGCCGGTGACCTCGTTGGCGAACTCGTAGCCACCCTCGCCCTCGGGCACGAACGCGGGGCTCGTCGGCTCGATGTTGATGATGACCTTGGCGAACTGGCCCGACCCACCGGTCTGCTTCTTGTGGGTGTAGCTGACCTTCTCGACCTTGCGCTTGATGGTCTCGCGGTAGGCCACCTGGGGCTTGCCCACGTTGGCCTCGACGCTGAACTCGCGCTTCATGCGGTCGACGAGGATGTCGAGGTGGAGCTCGCCCATGCCGCCGATGATGGTCTGGCCCGTCTCGTCGTCCGTGTGGACGGTGAAGGTCGGGTCCTCCTCGGCGAGGCGCTGGATCGCGGTGCCCAGCTTCTGCTGGTCGCTGCGGGTCTTGGGCTCGATCGCGACCTCGATCACCGGGGCCGGGAACGTCATCGACTCGAGCGTGACCGGCTTGGCCGGGTCGCACAGGGTCTCGCCGGTGGTGGTGTCCTTCAGACCCATCACGGCGACGATCTGGCCGGCGCCGACCGACGCGATCTCCTCACGCTTGTTGGCGTGCATCTGGTAGATCTTGCCGATCCGCTCCTTGCGGCCCTTGGTGGGGTTCTGCACCGAGGAACCGGCCTCCAGACGACCGGAGTACACGCGGACGTAGGTGAGCTTGCCGAGGTGCGGGTCGGAGGCGACCTTGAAGGCCAGGCCCGCGAAGGGCTCGTCCTCGCTGGGCTCGCGGTCGACCTGGATGCTCTCGTCCTTGACGTCCTTGCCGTGGACGGCTCCGACGTCGATGGGCGAGGGCAGGTAGTCCACGACCGCGTCGAGCAGGGGCTGGACGCCCTTGTTCTTGAACGCGGTGCCGCAGAGCACGGGCACGGCCGACGCGGCCAACGTGACGCGACGGATCGCGGCGCGCAGGACCTCGACGGGGACGTCCTCGCCCTCGAGGAAGAGCTCCATGACCTCTTCGTCGTGGTCCGAGACGGCCTCGAGCAGCTTCTCGCGGTACTCCGCGGCCTGATCGGCCAGCTCGGCCGGGATCTCCTCGACGTCGTAGTCCTCACCGATCGCGGTCTCGCCGCGCCAGGTCAGGGCACGCATGCCGACGAGGTCGACGACTCCGAGGAAGTCGCCCTCGGCGCCGATCGGGAGCTGCAGCACCAGCGGCGTCGCGCCGAGGCGCTCGACGATGGTGCGGACGCAGTAGAAGAAGTCCGCTCCGGTGCGGTCCAGCTTGTTGACGAAGCACATGCGCGGGACGCCGTACTTGTCGGCCTGGCGCCAGACGGTCTCGGACTGGGGCTCGACACCGGCGACACCGTCGAACACGGCGACGGCGCCGTCGAGGACGCGCAGCGAGCGCTCGACCTCGACGGTGAAGTCGACGTGACCGGGGGTGTCGATGATGTTGATCTGGTGGTTCTTCCACCAGCAGGTGGTCGCGGCGGACGTGATCGTGATGCCGCGCTCCTGCTCCTGCTCCATCCAGTCCATCGTGGCGCCGCCGTCGTGGACCTCGCCGATCTTGTAGTTGATCCCGGTGTAGAACAGGATCCGCTCGGTCGTCGTGGTCTTGCCGGCGTCGATGTGAGCCATGATGCCGATGTTGCGCACCGTGGTCAGGTCGGTGGTGATGTCAACGGCCACCTTGAGTGACTTCCCTTGCTGTCGAGTGTGGGGTGCTGGATCCGGCCGGAGCCGGGGTCCCGCCCGGGTGGGGCGGGGGCGTGATCACCAGCGGTAGTGGGCGAACGCCTTGTTGGCTTCGGCCATCTTGTGCGTGTCCTCGCGCTTCTTGACGCTGCCGCCGAGGCCGTTCGAGGCGTCGAGCAGCTCGTTCATGAGGCGCTCGGCCATGGTCTTCTCGCGACGCTCGGAGGAGTACTTGACGAGCCAGCGCAGGGCGAGGGTGTTCGCGCGGGTGGCGCGCACCTCGATCGGCACCTGGTAGGTCGCGCCACCGACGCGGCGGCTCTTGACCTCGAGCGTGGGCTTGACGTTGTCGAGCGCGCGCTTGAGCGTGACGACGGGGTCGGTGCCGCTCTTCTCCTGCGCACCGCGCAGGGCGGTGTACACGATGCGCTGCGCCACGGCCTTCTTGCCGTCCTCGAGCACCTTGTTGATCAGCTGCGTGACCAGGGGGCTGGCGTAGACCGGGTCGATCTCGATGGGTCGACGCGGGGCGGGTCCCTTGCGCGGCATCAGCTCTTCTCCTTCTTCGCGCCGTAGCGGCTGCGAGCCTGCTTGCGGTTCTTGACGCCCTGCGTGTCGAGCGAGCCGCGGATGATCTGGTAGCGGACACCCGGGAGGTCCTTCACGCGGCCACCGCGGACGAGGACGATCGAGTGCTCCTGCAGGTTGTGGCCCACGCCGGGGATGTAGGCCGTGACCTCGATGCCGCTGCTCAGCTTGACGCGGGCCACCTTGCGCAGCGCCGAGTTGGGCTTGCGCGGCGTCGTGGTGTAGACGCGGGTGCAGACACCGCGGCGCTGAGGCGAACCCTTGAGCGCAGGCGTCTTGGGCTTGGCCAGCTTGTCCTGTCGGCCCTTGCGGACCAGCTGCTGGATCGTGGGCACGAGCACTTCTTTCTATCGTCCGGCGTGGTGGTGGCAGCACCGACCCGTCGTGCAAACAGGGCCGGGGATGCCGGGTCTTCGAGCTCGGGACGCATGCTGGTCGGAGCGATCCGGGCACGCGCGAGAGGTGCTTGAGCCGATGCGGCTCGGGCACAAGGATCAAGACTACCCGCGCGGCCAGGAAGGGTCAAAACGCGGTGGGTCGGTGCTTGCCTCGGGCCCCTCGACGTGGTGCGCGGCCCGGGGCGGCGCTCACCAGAGCTCGACGGACGCGGTGAGGATCGCCGCGGCGGCGTCCGCGTCGACCGGGCGCGGCGAGGTCGCCAGCAGCCGCTCCTGCTTGAGCGCCCCCTCGACGAGCGCGGGCACGTCGTCCTCGCCGAAGCCCACCGCGCCGATGCCCGAGGGCAGCCCGACGTCGCGCATGAGCCGGGTGAGGACGGCCGGCAGCACGTCGGCCGGGTCGGAGGGACGCTCGCCGCCGGGCTCGAGCAGGTCGGCCGCGCGGAGGTGGCGCTCGGGCGAGGCCTCGAAGGTGTAGCGGAACGCCTCGGGCGCCGTCAGCGACACCGCCATGCCGTGCGGCACCATCGCCTCGGTGCCGGGGTAGCCCTCGGGGTGGAACCCGCGCACCTGGCCCGCGATCGGGTAGGCGTTGGCGTGCGGGATGTGCACGCCGGCGTTGCCGAACCCCATGCCCGCGACGGTGGACGCGAGGGCCATGTCGGTGCGCGCCTGCAGGTCGTCGCCGTGGGAGACGGACCGGCGGAACGCCGTCGACAGCAGCGTCAGCGCCTTCTCCGACCACAGGTCCGAGACCGGGTTGGCCCCGCAGTACGGGACGCGGTCCTGGGGCTGCTTGCGCTCGTAGGAGGTGAACGGACGCGCCGTGTAGGACTCCAGCGCGTGGCACAGGATGTCCATCCCCGCCGCGGCGGTGACCCCGGAGGGCTGGCTGAGCGTGAGCAGCGGGTCGACCACGGCCATCGTGGGGCGCAGGCGCGGGTGGCTGATGCCGGTCTTGACGTGCTGGGCCAGGACGTCGAGCACGCAGATCGTGGTGCTCTCGCTGCCCGTGCCGGTGGTCGTCGGCACCGCGACGAGCGGCAGCAGCGGGGAGCTCGGCGCCCGTCCGCCGCCCACGGGGGCGTTGACGTAGTCCATCAGCTCGCCGTCGTTGGTGCAGAGCAGGTCGACGGCCTTGGCGGTGTCGATGGACGACCCGCCGCCCACCGCGAGCACCGCGTCGTACGGGCCGTGCGCGCGGCCGAACTCGACCGCGTCGGCCAGGCTCTCGTCGGTGGGCTCGACCCGCGACCGTGCGTAGACGACCGTCTCGACGCCCGCGGACGTCACCGCGTCGAGCACCTGCTGGAGCGTGCCGGAGGCCTCGATCGACGGGTCGGAGACCACGAGCACGCGCCCGGCCCCGAGCGCGGCCAGGTCGTGCCCGACCTCCCGGCTCGCCCCCACGCCGAACTTGAGCTGCGGCGAGCCGTAGGTGAAGACGGTCTCTGATCCGTCGGCGATCGTGGACACGCGGGTGCCTCCCGGAGATGGTGGTGACGCACGCCACCGTACCGGCGGGCACGCCCGGGTGTTTCCCGGACGTTGCCCTGGTGTCACCGCGCGCCGCTGGTGCGCCGACCACGTGGCCCCGTCCGCGCCCGCCACACCTGCCGACGGACGCCCCCGCACCCCCTACGCTTGGGGGCCAGCGACGATCGACATCCCCGGAGGGACCATGCGCCAGTCTCGAACGCCCCTGCGCCGCCGCGCCGGAGCGCTCGCCCTGACGCTCGCGCTCGCCGGCGGCCTGGCCGCCTGCACCGACGCCGGCGACGGCACCCCGTCGCCGTCCGAGCCGTCCAGCGAGTCCACCGAGGGCGCGGTCGCCCAGCACGAGACGTCGACCGAGAGCCCGCTCGGCTACGGGCTGTCCGTGCCCGACGGCGCCACCCAGCTCGGACCGCTGGTCCGCAAGCGCAGCCCCCGCGTGATCGAGGCGTTCCAGGGCCAGCTCGAGGAGGCCCGCCAGGAACGCGCCGCCGAGGAGGCTCGCAAGCGTCTCGAGAGCGGCGAGCCCTCGGAGTCGGCCACGCCGAGCCCCTCGCCCAGCCCGAGCCGCGACAGCTTCATCGAGCTCGAGGACCCGCCGCCGGCCGACATCACCACCGCGCTGCTGCGCGTCGACGGCGACCCGGCCGAGGTGCTGCAGGAGCTGCTCGCACAGCTGGCGTCGGTGCTGCCCGACAACGGGATCGACCCGAAGAACTGGTCGTCGTACTGCCGGGCCGAGAACGAGGTCTACACCGGCTGCTCGCTCACCCAGGAGGGCGTCACCGACGACGACCAGCAGCTGAGCGTGGTCATCTCGGTCGACCCCGGTCAGGTCGCCACCGGCACCGCTCCCCCGGGCGCGCAGAACCGTCCGGTGATGACGGTGACGCTGCAGAACACCGCCGACCCGACGCAGATCGAGTCCGACGACCCCAGCCCGAGCGTGTCGCCGTCCCCCGTGCCGACGCCGACCCCGGCGCCTGCCGTCGAGGGCGCCTTCGTCGAGCCCACCACCACCGCGCCCAGCACGGCCGGCTCCCCGCTGCTGAACGACCAGTGGACGGTGCGCGACGACACCACGCTGCTCCTGAGCGGCTACGTCCCCGGGTTCGCGATCATGGTCGCCGACCGCGACATCAACGCCGACGCCATCGCGCGCTCGTACGTGCTGCCGTTCAGCGACTCCGGCGCCCCCACGCAGGACATCGTCGAGGACCGCAACGAGATCAGCACGACCTACACCGCGCAGACCACCACCCGGGGCCTGCAGGTGAGCGCGACGTACATCCAGTCCGGCCGGGGCAACTACGTGGCGTTGTTCTACTCGCCGCCCTCGAGCTGATCCGTCCCGGACCCGACAGGTCTCGAGCCGATGACGTCCGCGACCACGCTCGCGCCGGTGACCCCGCCGGTGCGGTCGCGCGACCCCTTCCTCGACAACGCCCGCTACTGGGTGATGCTGCTGGTGGTCGTCGGGCACTTCCTGACCCACCTGCAGGACGTGCCCGGCGTGCGCGTCGCGTACACGTGGCTCTACCTGTTCCACATGCCGGTGTTCATCCTGATCTCGGGGTACACCGCCCGCCGTCATACCGGTGACGCGCGGCAGGTGCGCCGGATGGTGAGCACCCTGGTCGTGCCGTACCTGCTCGTCGAGACGCTGCTCGAGGTGACCGAGGCGGTGCTGGCCGGCGAGCCGGTGCGGCTGCACGTCCTGGAGCCCGAGTGGCTGACGTGGTTCATCGCCGCGCTGTTCATCTGGCGCCTGACCACGCCGATCTGGCTGGCCGTGCGCTGGCCGGTGGCCGTCGCCGTCGCCGTGTCGCTCCTGGGCGGTCTGGTGCCCGTCGGCGACGTGCTCGGGCTGCCGCAGGTGATCGGGTTCCTGCCGTTCTACGTCGCGGGGCTCTACCTGACCAAGGACCACTTCGACCGGCTGGTCCAGCCCGCCGTCCGCGCGGGGGCCGTCGTCGCGCTGGTCGTGGCGTTCGTCGTCTGCGCGGTGTGGTCCGACGGCTGGACGATCAGCTGGCTGTACTTCCGCGACGGCTACTCCGAGGCACCGCTGTCGGCCGGGCCGCTGGAGGGGCTCGCGATCCGGGCCCTGCTGCTCGTCGTCGGGCTCGTGCTCGCCGTGTCGGCGCTGGCGCTCGTGCCGCAGCGTCGGGCGTGGTTCAGCAGCACCGGCGAGCGCACCCTCTACCCCTACCTGCTCCACGGCTTCGTGGTCCTGGTCCTGGTCTACAGCGGCGCCTTCGACGCGCTCGCCGACCGCGGCCTCGCCGGGGTCGCCGTGGCGGTCGTCGCCGCGGCGGCGCTGGCGCACGTCCTGATGACCCGGACGGTGGCCCGGCTCTTCCGGCCGTTCTTCGAGCCGTCGCTGACGTGGCTGTTCAAGCGCGACGCCCAGCGGATCGAGCGCTGACGTGAGCCAGACCCTCGCCCGCGAGACCGCGCCCCCCACCCGGGTGCGCGACCCGTTCCTCGACAACGCCCGCTTCGGCGTGATGATCCTGGTGGTCGTCAGCCACTTCATGACCGACCTGCAGGACGTCCACCTCGGCCGGGTCGTCTACTCCTGGGCCTTCCTGTTCCACATGCCGGTGTTCGTCCTCGTCTCGGGCTACACCGCCCGCAGGTACCGGGGCGACGCCCGTCAGGTGCAGCGGATGCTCGGGTCGCTGGTCGTGCCGTACCTGCTCGTCAACGTCGCACTGAACCTCACGGACCGCTGGGAGTCCGGCGACGCGCTCAGCTGGGCCCTGCTGGACCCGAACTGGCTGTCGTGGTTCCTCGCGGCGCTGTTCGTGTGGAGGCTGTCCACCCCGATCTGGCTCGCGCTGCGGCACCCGGTGCTGGTGGCGGTGGTCGTGTCGCTCGTCGGCGGCCTGGCCGCGCCCGACAACGTCCTCGAGATCAAGCGCGTCCTGGGGTTCCTGCCGTTCTACGTCGCGGGCATGTACCTCACGCGTGAGCACTTCGAGGCCCTGACCCGCACCTGGGTGCGCGTGGCCGCCGTCGTCCTGCTCGCCGGGACCTTCGTCGCCAGCTGGCTCTGGTCGGAGGGCTGGACCGTCAGCTGGCTGTACTTCAACGACGGCTACGGGGAGCTGGACGCGGGCCCCCTCGACGGCATGGCGGTGCGCGCCGGGCTGCTGGCGCTGGGCTTCGCGATGAGCCTCGCGGCCCTGTCGCTCGTCCCGCGCCGGGCCGCCTGGTACTCGAGCCTTGGCGAGCGCACGCTGTACGCCTACCTGCTCCACGGCTTCGTGGTGATCGTCCTGCGCCAGGCGGGCGTCTTCACCGACCTGCAGGCCTACGGCACCCTCGCCGTCGTCGGCGTCGGCCTCGGCGCGGCCCTGCTCGCCACCGCGCTGATGACGCGCCCCGTCTCGACCCTCTTCGCCCCCGTCCTCGCCCCCCAGCTGCGCTGGCTCATGCGCCCCTCCTCCCGCCGCGCCCGCTGACCCCACCCCCCTCCCCCTTCCCCTCGCCTCTTCCGCCCCTCCCCGCCGAGTGGCGCAAATTCGGGGTCAACACGCGCGATCCGGCCCGATGTTGCGCCACTCGGGCACAGGTTTGCGCCACTCGGTGCAAGGGCGCAGCGATGACGTCGTGGGGCGAGGGCCGAGCCGGAGGTGTCGGGATGTCCCGGGCTTCCGGCGGGGGCCTGCCGCCCCGGCTCAGCTCGTGTCGCCGAGTGGCGCAAAACCCGAGGCGAGTGGCGCAGAATCGGGCCGAGCTCGGCGTGTCGACCCCGGATTTGCGCCACTCGGCGTACAGGACGGACGGTCGGGTGGGGACGCAGCAGGGCCCCCGGGGACTGGCGTCCTCGGGGGCCCTGGCTGGTGGTGCGGGTGACGACTAGTTCGAGAAGGTCCCGAAGTCGAAGTCGTCGAGCGCGACGGACTGGCCGCTCGGGGCGCCGAAGTCGTAGTCGTACGACTCGTAGCCACTGACGGTGTAGGCCGCGGCGCGCGCCTCCTCGGTCGGCTCCACCCGGATGTTGCGGTAACGCTCCAGGCCGGTGCCGGCGGGGATCAGCTTGCCGATGATGATGTTCTCCTTGAGACCGCGGAGCTGGTCGGACTTGCCGTGGATGGCGGCGTCCGTCAGCACCCGGGTGGTCTCCTGGAACGACGCTGCCGACAGCCACGACTCGACCGCGAGCGACGCCTTGGTGATGCCCATGAGCACCGGACGACCGGCAGCGGGGGTGCCGCTCTCGGACACGACCCGACGGTTCTCCTCCTCGAACCGCGCACGGTCCGCGAGGTCACCGGGGATCAGGGTCGAGTCGCCCTGCTCGATGATCGTCACCCGGCGCAGCATCTGCCGGACGATGATCTCGATGTGCTTGTCGTGGATCGCCACGCCCTGGCTGCGGTAGACCTCCTGGACCTCGTCCACGAGGTGCTCCTGCGCCCGGCGCACACCGAGGATCCGCAGGACGTCCTGCGGGTCGGGCGTGCCGTGCGTCAGCTGGTCGCCGACCTCGACGTGGTCGCCGTCGGCGACGCGCAGGCGCGACCGCTTGGAGACCGGGTACTCCTGGTGCTCCGAGCCGTCGTCCGGCACGACGATGATCTTGCGCGACTTGTCGGAGTCGTCGATCTGGATGCGACCGGCGGACTCGGTGATCGGCGCACGACCCTTGGGCTGACGTGCCTCGAACAGCTCGACGACGCGGGGCAGACCGTGCGTGATGTCGTCACCGGCCACACCACCGGTGTGGAAGGTGCGCATGGTCAGCTGCGTGCCGGGCTCACCGATCGACTGGGCCGCGATGGTGCCGACGGCCTCGCCGATGTCGACGAGCTGGCCCGTCGCGAGCGACCGGCCGTAGCACTTGGCGCAGGTACCGGTGCGGGCCTCGCAGGTCAGGACCGTGCGGACCTTGACCGACTCGACGCCCGCGTGCACCAGCGCGTCGATCTCGACGTCGCCGAGGTCGCCACCGGCCGCGATCATCTCCTCGCCCGTCTCCGGGTTCGTGATGGCCGTGGCGGCGCAGCGCGAGTACGCCGAGGTCTCGACGTTCTCGGCGACGACCAGGCGGCCGTCCTCCAGGCGCGTCGCGATCTGCTTGGGCAGGCCGCGCTCGGTGCCGCAGTCCTCCTCGCGGATGATGACGTCCTGGCTGACGTCGACGAGTCGACGCGTCAGGTAGCCGGAGTCGGCGGTGCGGAGCGCGGTGTCGGCCAGGCCCTTGCGAGCACCGTGGGTGGCGATGAAGTACTCGACCACCGACAGGCCCTCGCGGTAGCTGGCCTTGATCGGACGCGGGATGATCTCGCCCTTGGGGTTGGCCACCAGACCACGCATGGCCGCGATCTGCCGGACCTGCATGGTGTTACCGCGGGCACCGGAGTTGACCATCATGTAGATCGGGTTGTCCTCGTGGAACGTCCCGTCCATCTCCGCGGCGACCTCGTTGGTCGCCTGGGTCCAGATCTCGATGAGCTCCTGACGACGCTCGTCGTCGGTGATCAGACCACGCGAGAACTGCGTCTGGACCTTGGCGGCCTGGTCCTCGTAGCCGGCGAGGATCTCCTGCTTGCGGACCGGGGTGACGACGTCCTCGATGGAGATCGTGACGCCCGAGCGGGTGCCCCAGTGGAAGCCGGTGTCCTTGAGCGCGTCGAGCGCCGTGGCGACGTCGACCTTGGAGTAGCGCTCGGCGAGGTCGTTGACGATCACGCCCAGCTGCTTCTTGCCGACCTGGTACTCCACGTACGGGTAGTCGACCGGCAGGGCCTCGTTGAACAGGGCGCGACCGAGGGTCGTGTCCATGATCAGCGGCTTGCCGGGCTCCCAGCCCTCGGGGGTCTCCAGGCCGTGGCCGGGGACGACCTCGTCGAAGCGGATCTTGACCTTCGACTGGAGCGTGATCTCCTTGCGGTCGAACGCCATGATCGCCTCGGCGACCGAGCCGAACGCGCGTCCCTCGCCGACGTGACCGGTGCGGTCGAGCGTCAGAAAGTACAGCCCGATGATCATGTCCTGGGTGGGCATGGTGACCGGGCGGCCGTCGGCCGGCTTGAGGATGTTGTTGGTCGAGAGCATGAGGATCCGCGCCTCGGCCTGGGCCTCGGCCGACAGCGGCAGGTGCACCGCCATCTGGTCGCCGTCGAAGTCGGCGTTGAACGCCGAGCAGACGAGCGGGTGGATCTGGATGGCCTTGCCCTCGATCAGCTGGGGCTCGAACGCCTGGATGCCGAGGCGGTGCAGCGTGGGCGCACGGTTCAGCAGGACCGGGTGCTCGGCGATGACCTCCTCGAGGACGTCCCAGACAACCGGGCGCGCGCGCTCGACCATCCGCTTGGCGCTCTTGATGTTCTGCGCGTGGTTCAGGTCGACCAGGCGCTTCATCACGAACGGCTTGAACAGCTCGAGCGCCATCTGCTTGGGCAGGCCGCACTGGTGGAGCTTGAGCTGCGGGCCGACGACGATGACCGAACGGCCGGAGTAGTCGACGCGCTTGCCGAGCAGGTTCTGACGGAAGCGACCCTGCTTGCCCTTGAGCATGTCGGAGATCGACTTCAGCGGACGGTTGCCCGGTCCGGTGACGGGACGACCGCGACGGCCGTTGTCGAACAGCGAGTCGACGGCCTCCTGCAGCATCCGCTTCTCGTTGTTGACGATGATCTCGGGCGCACCGAGGTCGAGCAGACGCTTGAGCCGGTTGTTCCGGTTGATCACGCGGCGGTACAGGTCGTTCAGGTCCGACGTGGCGAAGCGGCCACCGTCGAGCTGGACCATGGGACGCAGCTCCGGCGGGATCACCGGGACGGCGTCGAGGACCATGCCCGAGGGCTTGGAGTCGTTGGCCATGAACGCCGAGACGACCTTGAGGCGCTTGATGGCGCGCGTCTTGCGCTGGCCCTTGCCGGTGGCGATCGTCTCGCGCAGCGAGTCGGCCTCGGCCGCGAGGTCGAAGTCCTGGAGGCGCTTCTGGATCGCCGCGGCGCCCATGTAGCCCTCGAAGTACTTGCCGAAGCGGTAGGTCATGTCGCGGTAGAGCATCTCGTCGCCCTCGAGGTCCTGGACCTTGAGGTTCTTGAAGCGGCTCCACACCTCGTCGAGGCGGTCGATCTCGCGCTGCGAGCGGTCACGCAGCTGCTTGACCTCGCGCTCGGCGCCCTCCTTGACCTTGCGACGCACGTCGGCCTTGGCACCCTCGGCCTCGAGGGCCGCGAGGTCCTCCTCGAGCTTGGTCATGCGCTGCTCGATGGTGTTGTCGCGACGGGTCTCGAGGTTCTTGCGCTCGACGTCGATCTTGGACTCGAGCGAGGACAGGTCGCGGTGACGCGAGTCCTCGTCGACCTTGGTGATCATGTAGGCC
This sequence comes from Solicola agrisoli, assembly GCF_049059935.1. NCBI lineage: Bacteria > Bacillati > Actinomycetota > Actinomycetes > Propionibacteriales > Nocardioidaceae > Solicola > Solicola agrisoli. The sequence goes on from NZ_JBMGQR010000022.1 coordinate 15,787, forward strand.
GCGAAGTAGATGACCTTCTCGAGGTCCTTCGGCGCGAGGTCGAGCAGGTAGCCCAGACGGCTCGGGACGCCCTTGAAGTACCAGATGTGCGTGACGGGCGCGGCGAGCTCGATGTGGCCCATGCGCTCGCGACGGACCTTGGAGCGGGTCACCTCGACGCCGCAGCGCTCGCAGATGATGCCCTTGAAGCGCACGCGCTTGTACTTGCCGCAGTAGCACTCCCAGTCCCGGGTGGGACCGAAGATCTTCTCGCAGAAGAGGCCGTCACGCTCGGGCTTGAGCGTGCGGTAGTTGATGGTCTCGGGCTTCTTCACCTCGCCGTGTGACCAGGTGCGGATGTCATCTGCAGTCGCCAGGCCGATCTGCAGCTGATCGAAGAAGTTCACGTCGAGCACGTTTGTCGCACTTCCCTTTGCTTGTGTTCCTAATGGGTGAGGGGCGAGGGCCGGCGGCCCCGGGTGTCCGGGGCCGCCGACGTGCTCACACCTCTTCGACGCTGCTGGGCTCGCGGCGGGACAGGTCGATGCCCAGCTCCTCCGCGGCTCGGAAGACGTCTTCCTCGGCGTCACGCATCTCGACCGCGGTGCCGTCGCTCGAGAGGACCTCGACGTTCAGGCACAGCGACTGCATCTCCTTGACGAGCACCTTGAAGGACTCGGGGATGCCGGGCTCGGGCACGTTCTCGCCCTTGACGATGGCCTCGTAGACCTTGACGCGTCCGAGGATGTCGTCGGACTTGATGGTCAGGAGCTCCTGCAGCGCGTACGCGGCGCCGTACGCCTCGAGCGCCCAGACCTCCATCTCGCCGAAGCGCTGGCCACCGAACTGCGCCTTACCACCCAGCGGCTGCTGCGTGATCATCGAGTACGGGCCGGTCGAGCGCGCGTGGATCTTGTCGTCGACCAGGTGGTGCAGCTTCAGCATGTACATGTAGCCGACCGAGACCGCGTCGGGGAACTGCTCGCCCGAGCGACCGTCGAACAGCATCGCCTTGCCGTCGCGGCCGACCATGCGCTGGCCGTCGCGGTTGGGCAGGGTCGAGGCCAGCAGGCCCTGGATCTCGTCCTCGCGCGCACCGTCGAAGACGGGGGTCGCGATGTTCGAGTTGGCCGGGGCCTCGTCGGCGCCGATCAGCTTGAGGCGCTTCTCCCAGTCCTCGGTGTCGCCGTCGACCTTCCAGCCGGTCTTGGCCACCCACCCGAGGTGGGTCTCCAGCACCTGGCCGACGTTCATCCGGCCGGGCACGCCCAGCGGGTTGAGCACGATGTCGACCGGGGTGCCGTCCTCGAGGAACGGCATGTCCTCGACGGGGAGGATCTTGGAGATGACGCCCTTGTTGCCGTGACGGCCGGCGAGCTTGTCACCGTCGGAGATCTTGCGCTTCTGGGCCACGTAGACGCGGACCAGCTGGTTGACGCCCGGGGGCAGCTCGTCGCCGTCCTCGCGGTCGAAGACGCGGACACCGATGACCGTGCCGGACTCGCCGTGGGGGACCTTGAGCGAGGTGTCGCGGACCTCGCGCGCCTTCTCTCCGAAGATCGCGCGGAGCAGCCGCTCCTCGGGGGTCAACTCGGTCTCGCCCTTGGGCGTGACCTTGCCGACGAGGACGTCGCCGTTGCCGACCTCGGCACCGATCCGGATGATGCCGCGCTCGTCGAGGTCGGCGAGCATCTCGTCGCTGACGTTCGGGATGTCGCGGGTGATCTCCTCCGGGCCGAGCTTGGTGTCGCGGGCGTCGACCTCGTGCTCCTCGATGTGGATCGAGGTCAGCAGGTCGTCCTGGACGACGCGCTGGCTGAGGATGATGGCGTCCTCGTAGTTGTGGCCCTGCCACGGCATGAACGCCACGAGCAGGTTGGTGCCGAGCGCCATCTCGCCCTCGTCGGTGCAGGGGCCGTCGGCGAGCGGGGTGCCCACCTCGACGCGCTGACCCTCGACGACCAGCGGGCGCTGGTTGATGCAGGTGCCCTGGTTGGAGCGACGGAACTTGGCCAGACGGTAGGTCTGGTAGGTGCCGTCGTCCTGCATGATCTCGACGAAGTCGGCCGAGACCTCCGCGACGACGCCGGGCTTCTTGGCGACGGTGACGTCACCGGCGTCGACGGCGGCACGGAACTCCATGCCGGTGCCGACGAGCGGGGCGTCGTTGCGGATCAGCGGGACGGCCTGGCGCTGCATGTTGGAGCCCATGAGCGCGCGGTTGGCGTCGTCGTGCTCCAGGAACGGGATCAGGGCCGTGGCCACCGACACCATCTGGCGCGGCGAGACGTCCATGTAGTCGACCTCGTCACGGGGAAGCAGGTCGGCCTCACCGTCACGCTGGCGGACCAGGACGCGCTCCTCGGCGAAGGAGCCGTCCTCGTTCAGGATCGAGTTCGCCTGGGCGACGATGTACCGGTCCTCGTCGCTCGCGGTGAGGTAGTCGATCTGCGCGCTGACCTTGCCGTCGATGACCTTGCGGTACGGCGTCTCGACGAAGCCGAACGAGTTGATCCGTCCGTACGACGCGAGCGAGCCGATCAGGCCGATGTTCGGGCCCTCGGGAGTCTCGATCGGGCACATGCGGCCGTAGTGCGACGGGTGGACGTCACGGACCTCGTAGCCGGCGCGCTCACGCGACAGACCACCCGGGCCGAGCGCCGACAGGCGACGCTTGTGGGTCAGACCGGCCAGCGGGTTGTTCTGGTCCATGAACTGGCTGAGCTGCGAGGTGCCGAAGAACTCCTTCAGCGCCGCGGTGACCGGACGGATGTTGATCAGGGTCTGCGGCGTGATGGCCTCGACGTCCTGGGTCGTCATCCGCTCGCGGACCACGCGCTCCATGCGGGCCAGGCCCGTGCGGAGCTGGTTCTGGATCAGCTCGCCGACCGTGCGCATGCGGCGGTTGCCGAAGTGGTCGATGTCGTCGGCCTCGACGAACGTCTGACCGGCCGGCGCCTCGAGCTCGGTCTCGCCGGCGTGGAGCGCGACGAGGTAGCGGATCGCGGCGACGATGTCGTCGATGGTCAGCGTCTGCTGGTCGAACGGCTGCGTCTGGCCGAGCTTCTTGTTGATCTTGTAGCGGCCGACCTTCGCGAGGTCGTAGCGCTTGCCGTTGAAGTAGTAGTTGTCGAGCAGCGTCTGCGCCGCCTCGCGCGTCGGGGGCTCGCCCGGACGCAGCTTGCGGTAGATGTCGAGCAGCGCGTCGTCCTGGCCGGCGGTGTGGTCCTTCTCCAGCGTCAGGCGGATCGACTCGTACTGGCCGAACTCCTCGAGGATCTGGGCCTCGGTCCAGCCGAGCGCCTTGAGCAGCACGGTGACGCTCTGCTTGCGCTTGCGGTCAAGGCGGACGCCGACGGTGTCGCGCTTGTCGACCTCGAACTCGAGCCACGCACCGCGCGAGGGGATGACCTTGGCGGTGTAGATGTCCTTGTCGGACGTCTTGTCGGCGCTGCGCTCGAAGTAGACGCCGGGCGAGCGGACGAGCTGGCTGACGACGACACGCTCGGTGCCGTTGATGATGAAGGTGCCCTTGTCGGTCATCAGCGGGAAGTCACCGATGAAGACCGTCTGGCTCTTGATCTCGCCGGTCTCGTTGTTCATGAACTCGGCGGTGACGAACAGGGGCGCGGCGTAGGTGACGTCGCGGTCCTTGCACTCCTCGACCGAGTTCTTGGGGGGCTCGAACCGGTGGTCGCGGAACGACAGGCTCATCGTCCCGGAGAAGTCCTCGATCGGCGAGATCTCCTCGAAGATCTCCTCCAGACCGGACTTGGTGGAGACGTCGGTGCGACCGGCGTCCAGTGCCTCCTGCACTCGAGCCTGCCAGGACTCGTCACCGGACAGCCAGGCGAAGGCGTCGGTCTGCAGCGCCAGGAGCTCGGGAACCTCGAGAGGCTCGGAGATCTTGGCGAACGAGATGCGGCGGGGGTGGATCGTGGAGGTGGCGGCGTTGCGCGAGGCGGCCAAGAGGGGTCCTTCCGAAGGCTCTCAGTTCCCGGGTACGGCTGGCGGTGCGAAGACATGCCGAAGGACCCCGGTCAAGGGGTTCTGCAGACAGTAAAGGCAGCGCAAATGAACAGACTAGTCCGGACAGCACCAGTAACACAAGCCCGGGGCTCATCTGGGACCCGGGACCACCCGGCGAGCGCCGGAGATCTACCACTGGGCCGCCGACGACGAGCCGGTCATGCGTGGCTAGAGCATGGCCCCTGCGGCCCGGCAGGTCAAGCACATCGCCCACAACCGTGTGGACGACGGCGCCCGTGGGCGTGCGCCGGAGATGGCGACCTGGGGCCGTTCGTCGAGCGAGGACGACGCAGCCAGGGCGGAGACCAGACGTCAGGCTCTGACGTCTGGCGCCGTCCTGCCAAGGCGGACGAGCGACGGCGAATGGGTTCGTTCGTCGAGCGAGGACAACGCAGGCAGGGCGGATGCCAGACGTCAGAGGACCTCGACGTTGTTGACGAGCCAGGTGCCGTCGCGCTGGACCATGGTGAGGGCGACGCGGTTGCCGAAGACGTCGGGGACGGTGCCCTCGCCGGTGCTTCGGGACAGGTCGAAGAACACCATGACGCGCTGCACCGAGGAGCTGCACTCGTCGCCGCAGGGCAGGGCGGCGGTGTCGCGGGCGGTGGACCGGATGGTGATCTGGCGCTGGTCGCCGAGCTCGCCGAGGGTGTCGACGATCTTGGCGTACTGCGTGCGGAACCTGGGCGTCAGCAGCTTCTCGGCCTGCGCGGAGTCCTTGTCCAGGGTGCGCGAGTCGTAGGTGTACATGGTCTCGACGGCGGTGCCGGCGGCGCTGGCGGCCGCGGACTGGGCGTCGGTGAGGCTGCGGTCCTGCCAGACCTGCCATCCCCCACGTCCGGCGAGGACGAGGCCGGCCAGCAGGCACACGGCCGCGACGAGGGCGAGCGGGACGAACCAGCGGCGCTCGGCCGCCGGCGGCCGGAGCAGCGTGCCCAGCGGGCGGCGCTGACGCGGCTCGCGCGGGGCGCGGGGCTTGCGCTCGCGGGACGGACGCGTCGACGACGACGGCGGCGGCGTGCCCGCGCCCGTGTCGCGGCTGGGCCGCACCGGTCGGGTGGGGCGACGGGGCGCGGGCGTGCGCGGGGCGGCCGGGGCCTCGGGCGCCCCGGCGGTGCCCGAGCGCTCCCCCGCGATCCTGCGGCGGCGCGGCGCCGGTCCGGTGCCGCTCACGGCGTGGCTCCCGTCGTGGGCCCCGAGGACGGCGCGGGCGGCGTCGCCGACGGGGCGGGCGTCGCCGACGAGGCGCCGTCCTGCGGGACGGCGGCCTGGCCGTCGGCGCCCTGGCTCGCCACGGAGTCGTACCGTGCGACCTTCCAGTCGCCGCCGGACTTGCTCAGCTCGACCCTCCAGCGCAGCGGTCGCTCGGCCGGGGTGGTCTGCTGCGCGGTGGTGACCGAGGAGTTCGCCGCGACGAGCACGGTGGCGGAGTCGTCGTCGATGGTGTCGACGGCCGCACCGGTCACGCGGGCGTCGTCGCTGACGACCTTCTGCTCGGCCAGGAGGGTGAACGCCTGGGTGGTCAGGGCGTCGAACTCCTTGCGGTAGGCCGAGGTGAGGAGCGGGTCGACGCGGTCCTGGTACTCCTGCACCTTGGACGCGTCGTAGGTGTTGATGTCGACCACGAACTGGGTGGCCGCCTCGACCGCGGCGGACCGGTCGCCCTGGTCGTCGGCGCGGGCCTGCAGCCGGGGCGCCAGCAGGCCGGCCGCGCCGAGCAGCACGCCCAGGACGAGGACGGCGGCGAGCAGTCGGACGGCGCGGGCCTTCTCGGGCCACGCCGCCGTCGCCGCGGGCTGGTCGGCCTGCTGCTCGGACGTCTCGTCCGCCCCCGGGGCGTCCGCCTCGTCCGCGTCGTCTGAGCTGGTGTCGGTGGCGTCGTCGTCGGCGTCCGTCGCAGTCCGGTCGGTCTCGTCGACGTCGGTCTCGTCGACGCGGTCCTGGTCGCTCACCTCGCGGTCGCCGGGCCCAGCAGCAGCCACTTCCACGCATCCTCTCCGAAGGTCCGGGTGTCGGGGGTCGTCATCGTCGACTGCACCGCCCCGACCGGGGCCACGGTGCGCTTCTCGTCATCGTAGACACCCACGACGTCGGACCGGTTGAGGTCCGGGGCGGGGAGGTCGGCGTTCTTGGGCGCGCGCGGCACCGACTCGTCCGGCGGCAGGGTGCACTCCACCTTCTGGTCGAACTTCTCCGGCGAGGTGTCGGCCGGCGGGCGCATCGACTTGTAGCCGTCGCGGTCGGTGCAGATCTTGGGGTCGGTGGTCAGCGCGAGGCCGAAGTGCGCGTCGTAGTTGCCCTCGCCGTCGGGCGCGACCACCGACCAGCCTCCCTGGAGCACGTAGGGGTACAGGATCAGCAGGCCGCGGACGCCGTCGAGGCGGGTGACGACGATGCGGTTGGTGGTGCGCACGTCGTTGATCAGGACGCCGAGGTCGTCGGCGTTCTCGGCCACCACCTGGCGCAGCTGACGGGCGGTGCGCGGGCCGTCGTCCAGGATCGTGCGGAGGTCGTCGTCGCTGGAGACCAGCGTGTCGGACAGCCGCTCGAGGTCGCGCGAGAAGGACCTGATGTCGCCCTCGGAGTCGATCTGGGTCTGCAGGACGCCGTTGGAGTTGCGGATCAGCTCGGCGGTGATGTCGAAGTTGTCGTCGGCGGTCTCGATGAAGGAGTTCGACGTGTCGATGATGCGGCCGAGGTCTCGGCCCGTGCCGTTGAAGGCCGTGCCCAGCTCGTCGACGACGGTCTTGAGGTTCTCCTTGTCGACCGAGTTCACCAGGTTGTTGACGTCCACCAGCAGCGTCGAGGTGTCGAGCGGGATGGCCGTGCGGTTGCGCGGGATCGAGGACCCCGACTTCAGGAACGGCGCCCCCGTGCTGCGCGGCTGGAGGTCGACGAACTGCTCACCGACCGCGGACTTGTTGGCCACCACCGCGGTGACGTCGGCCGGGACCTTCGGCGCGCTCTTCTCGATGTCGAGGGTCGCCCTGACACCGTCCTCGGTGAGCTGGAGCGAGCCGACCCGTCCGATGCCGACGCCGCGGTAGGTGACCTCGGCACCCGCGAACGAGCCGCCGGAGTCGGGGAGGTTGACGCTGACCGGGTAGGTCCGGTCGACGAACAGGCGGTCGAGCTGGGCGTAGCGGCCGCCGACGAACGTGGTGCCGATCGCCGTGATCACCAGGAACACGAGCAGCTGGAGCTTGACGCGACGACTGATCACTGGGCCACCACCGGGACGATGAAGGTCGAGGCGAGCTCGGGGTCGAGGCCGCGGTCGCGCATGAGCCGGTCCACCGACGACGCCGTGGCCGATGCCTCGGGGCTGACGCGGCACAGGCCGAGGGTCTTGCACAGCTGCGGGACGACGCCCGGCTGCCCGCCGCCCTGCGTCGAGGGCCTGTTGCCCAGCAGCGGGGGCAGCACCGGGGCGATCGACGGCAGCGAGGGCGCCGGCGTGGTCGGGGCGCTCGTCGTGGGGGCGTCGGACGGGGCGGGCGTGCTGCTGTCGCCGGAGCCGTCGCTGCCGTCGGCCGAGCCGTTGCCGCCCGCCTTGCCGAGCGCGTCGGCGAGGTCCTTGAGGATGTCGTTGCTGTCGCTGTTCTGGACGCCGCCGACGCCCTGCAGCAGCGTGGGAAGGTCGAGGTTCAGCTTGATCGACAGGTTCGCGAAGTCGCCGATCTGGCGCTTGCGTGCCTCGGCGGGGGTGTCGCCGATGAAGGCGTCGGAGAAGGGGAACGTCGGGCCGAGCGAGAACGCGCCGGGCAGGCTGTCGCCGGCCTCGGTGAGCCGGGCCAGGATGGGCTGCAGCCGCTTGAGGTCCTCGATGGTCGCGTCCTTGGAGGCGTCGATGACGCCCACGCCGACGTCGCTGAGGCGGTCGAGAGACTCGAGCAGGCGGACGAGGTCGTCGCGCTGCTGGTCGAGCGTCTCCAGCGCGGGCGGCAGGTCGTCGAGCGCGCCGGTGATGGCGTCGGTCTGCTTCTTGGTCTCCTCGGCCAGGCGGTTCAGCCGCTCCAGGGCGGTGATGATGCCCTCCTTGTTGCGGTCGAGCTCGCCGATGACGTCGTCGGCGTCGCCGAGCAGGCGCTTGAGCTCGGGGCCGTTGCCCTCGAGCGCGTTGTTCAGCTCGCTCGTGATGGTCGCGAGGTTCTCGATGCCGCCGCCGTTAAGGACCAGCGACAGCGCGCTGAGCACCTCCTCGACCTCGGGGTTGCGGCTGCTCTGGGCCAGCGGGATCACGTCGCCGGGGCCGAGACGTCCCACGCTCCCGCCGGAGGGCGGGGCGAGGGACACGAACTTCTCGCCGAGCAGGCTGGTCTGGCGCAGCGTGGCCTGGGCGTTGTCGGGCAGCTCGACGTCGCGGCGCAGCTGCAGCGTCACCTTGGCCGTCCACCCGTCGAGCGAGATGCGGCGGACCTTGCCGACGGTGAGGTCGTTGACCTTGACCGCGCTCTGGGGCACCAGGTCGAGCACGTCGCGGAACATCACCGTGACCTCGTACGGGTCGTCGCCGAGGTCGGCGCCGCCGGGCAGGGGCAGGTCGTAGGGCGACAGGCTGCAGCCCGAGAGCACCGCGGTGCCGAGGGCGAGGGCGCCGAGCCGGCGCAGTCCGGAGAACTTCACGAGGTCACCCCCATGATCTGCTCGACGGACTGCTGGTGGCGCTCGCCGGTGGGTGCGGCCGACGACGGCGCGACGCGCGGCAGGACGCCGCCGGCCCCGCCGAGCGAGCCGAGGTCGGGAAGCAGCGGCCCGAGCAGCGAGCAGACGTCGTCGGGGGCACCGGTCTCGCCGAGCAGCGCGCACAGCGAGCGGTCGGGCTTGCCGATGGAGTCGAGCAGACCGTCGAGGATCGCCGCACGGTTGTCGAGCGTGCCGTACTTCGGGTTGTAGGTCAGCGCCAGGTTCGACAGCGCGACCGGCGCGTTGCGCAGGGTCTGGTCCAGCTGCTCGCGGTTCTTGACCACGGTCTGGGTGATCGACGTCAGGTTCTCGACGTTCGTGCGCAGCAGCGTGCGGTTGGTCTTGACGAACGTCTCGACGTCACCCAGGGCGGCCGCCAGCTGCTCGAGGGTGGCGGCGAGGTCCTCGCGCTCCCCCGACAGCGTGCCGGCCGCGTCGGCGAGGCTGGAGTTGAACGCCCGCACCGAGCTGTCGTTCTCGCGCAGCATCCGGACGAACGCGTTGATTTGCTCGACGCTCGCGAACAGGTCGTCCTTGTTGTTGGCCAGGGTGGTGCTGAGCTGGGAGAAGTCCTCGATGGTCTGGTTGATCTTCTCGCCCTCGCCGCCGAGGTTGGCGGCCGAGGAGTCGACCAGGTCGCTCAGCGAGCCGTCCTTGTTGGCGCCGTTGGGGCCGAGGGCCACCGAGAGGTCGTCGAGGGACTGGTACACCTGGTCGAGCTCGACCGGCACCTGCGCCTTGGACTTGGCGAGCACGGCGTCGTCGGCCAGCACCGGCCCGCCGCTGTAGGCCGGCGCCAGCTGCACGAACCGGTCGCCGACGATGGCCGGCGAGACGATCGCGGCGCTGACGTCGGCGGGCACCTTGTACTTGCTGTCGTAGGCCAGGGTCACCCGCACTGTGTCGCCGCGGGGCGAGATCGTCTCGACCCTGCCCACGGGCACCCCGAGGATGCGGACCTCGGAGCCCTCGTAGAGCGAGACCGTGCGCGGGAAGTCCACCGTCATGGTGCGGGTGCTGCTGCGCGGGACGAACGCGATCACGAGCGCGACGAGCAGCGCGACGACGACGAGCCCCGACAGCAGCCGCGGCACCGCGGCGAGGCGGGTGGTGAGCGAGCCGGCCATCAGCTTCCCCCTCCGGTGAGCGGCGGGAGCCCGGGGACCGTCGGCGCGGTGGTGCCCGGCGTGCCACCGGTGCCGCCGGTGCCCCCGGTCGCGCCGCCGGTGACGTTGCCGATCACGCCCTTGAGCTGGTCGGTGAGCCCCAGGTCGAGCTGCGGGGGCAGGAAGACGTAGGAGTCGAAGAACGGGCCGTTGGCCAGCGTGTTGCCGAACAGACGGTAGAAGTCGCCGGAGACCTGCAGCGAGCGGTCCAGGCTGTCCTGGTTCTTGCGCAGCACCTGCACGACGCCGTCGAGGTTCTTCAGGGCCGGGTTCAGGTCGGCCTTGGTGTCGGCGATGACGCCGCGCAGCTGGCGCGACAGCTCCTGGGTGCCGACGAGCAGGTCGTGGATCTGCTCACGACGGGCGGCCACCGCGCGGAACAGCACGTCTCCGTCGCGGAACAGCTTGGCCAGCTCGGTGTTGCGGCTGGCCAGCACGCCCGAGACCTTCTCGAGGTTCTGCAGCAGCGTGTTGATCTGCTGGTCGCGAGCCGCGATCTTGCGCGAGAGGGCCGAGACGCCGGCGACCGTGCCCTTGAACTCCTCCGGGCTCCCGTTCGCGACCTCGGAGATGGTGTCGAGCGCGGTGGCGAGCTGCTGGGTGTCGATCCGGTCGGTGGTCTCCGACAGCCCCGAGAACGCCTGCACGACGTCGTACGGCGCCACGGTGCGCTCGACCGGGATGACCGAGTCGACCGGCAGCTGCCCCGACCCGTCCGGGGTGATCGCGACGAACATGGCGCCCAGGAGCGTGCGGACGCGGATCTCGGCGCCGCTCTGCTCGCCGAACCTGACGCCCTTGTCGAGCAGCAGCTCGACCTTGACGCGGTCGCCGTCGAGGGTGATGTCCTTGACCTTGCCGACGGAGACGCCCGCCAGGCGCACCTCGTTGCCGGACTTGAGCCCGCCGGCCTCGGAGAACTCGGCGAAGTAGGTGTCTCCGCCGCCGATCACCGGCAGCCGGTCGGCCCGGAACGCGCCGAGGATCATCAGGGCGATGATCGAGAGGCTGACCAGGCCGATGACGGCGGGGTTCCTCTCGCGGAACGGCTTCACGATCCGTCCCCCGTCGCGCAGCGCTTCACGTTGGGCGTGGACGCGTCGATGTCGAGCGGCACGGCCTGGTCGAGGTTGAGGATCGGGATGGGCGGGAGGGTCACGCTGCCGGTGATGTTGCACAGGTAGAAGTTGAAGTGCGAGCCCGTGGTGGCGGTGTTGCCGAGCTTGTTCAGCTTCTCGGGCAGGATCTGCAGCGACTTCGCGATGGTGGCCTTGTTCTTGGTCGTGTTGAGCCCGGTGGTGAGGTCGTCGAGCTGGGAGATGTCGGCGCTGAGCGGCGCGCGGGCGTCCTCGACGAGCCCGGCCGTCGTGGTGGTGAGGTCGGCCACCGAGTCGAGCGAGCCGAGGATCGACTCGCGGTCGTCCTTGAGGCCGGTGGCGAGCGCCTGCAGCGTGTCGATCGTGCGGCCGAGCTCCTGGTCGCGGTCGCCGACCGTCTCGAGCACGTCGTTGAGGTTGGTGATGACCTCGCCGACCAGCTCGTCGCGGTTGGCGAGGGTCTGGGTGAGCGACGACGTGCGTGCGAGCAGGCTCTGGACGGTGCCGCCCTCGCCCTGCAGCAGCTGGATGATCTCGAACGAGAGCTTGTTGGTCTGGTCGGGCGACAGGCCCTTGAACAGGGGCTTGAAGCCGTCGAAGAGCACGTTGAGGTCGAGCGCCTCGGTGGTGCGGCTCATCGGGACCAGCGCGTCCTCCTTCAACGGCGAGGTGGCGCCCCGGGCCCCCTGCGTGATCGACAGGTACCGCTGGCCGATCAGGTTGCGGAACCGGATGGCCACGTCGCTCGCGGTGGTGAGCCGGGAGGTCGAGGCGACGTCGAAGGTGAGGACCGCGGTGCCCGAGTCGGTGGCCTCGACCTTCTTGACCGAGCCGACGCGGACGCCGGCGATGCGGACGTCGTCGCCCTTGGCCACGCCCGTGACGTCCTCGAACTCGGCGCGGTAGGTCTTGCGGTCGCCGAAGCTGAGGTTGCCGATGGTGACCACGAGCAGCGCGGTGGCGAGCACCGTGACGGCGATGAAGACGACGAGTTTGGTGAGCGCGGACGTGCTCGCCCGGTCAAGGAGCGGCATCGTAGGTCACCCCCGCCCCACGCAGGAACGGTGCGGCGAACAGCGTCGCGGCGTCGCTGACGTCGGCCGCGTCGGTGCCCATGGCGGGCGCGAGCAGCGACTTCATCATCTTGGTCTCCGAGGGGGTGGTGCCGGTGCTCGGCTGCACCATGTCGACGAGCGGGTCCTGCGAGCTCGGGTCGACGCGCCCGAACTTGCCGTTGTGGCTGTCCTTGAGGCCGAGGGTCTTCAGCGTCGGCAGCGGCGGGATCGGTGCCGGGTCGGCCTGGGAGTAGGGGATGTTCGGCAGCGTCTGGCAGTTCGGGCCCAGGAACTTCTGGTCGTCCCTCACCTGGGCGTCGGAGGGCACGCGCGGGGTCTCGTCGGCCGCGTACCCGGTGGCCTGCTCCTGCAGCGGGATCAGCTCGAGGTTGATGTTGACCCGGTTGTCGCGGAAGACGCTGTCGATGCGGGGGGTGAGCTTGTCGATGCCCTCGAGCAGGCAGGGCAGCACCGGCGAGTACTCGCGCAGCATGCCCAGGGACGGCAGCGACTCGTTGGCCAGGCCGATGAGGTTGTCGCCGTTGTCGTCGAGGAACGTCGTGGTGGTGTCGGACAACCGGGTGCCCTCGGCGAAGAACGCCTGCAGCTGGGCCCGCTTGGCGACCACGGTGTTGCCGGTGACCACGGTGTTGCGCAGCGTGTCGCCGAGCTCGGGCATCACGTCGGCGTACTGGTCGGAGACCTGGCCGAGCTTGTCGATGTCGTCGACGAGCGTGGGGGTGAGCGGCTCCACCTTGTTCAGGTAGCCACCGAACCGGACGAGGTTGTCGCCGATCGCCTCGCCGCGTCCGTCGAGCGCCGTGGCGACGGCGTTGAGCGTGTACGACAGCTCCTCGGGCTGGACGGTCTGCAGGAGCGGGTAGACGTCGTTCAGGACGGTCTCGACCTCGATCGGGACCGACGCCTGCGTGATGTCGTCGCCGGCCCGCAGCGCGCGGGCGGGCTTCTGCGGCACCTGCAGGGCCACGTACTTCTCGCCGAACAGCGTCTTGGGCACGAGCAGCGCGCTGACGTTGCTCGGGACCCGGCCGATCTTGTCGGGCTCCATGGCCACCGAGATCTGCACCTCGTCGCCCTTGGGCTGCACGTCACGGACCTGGCCGACGATCATGCCGCGGATCTTGACGTCGGCGTTCTTGGGCAGCTGCAGGCCGGTGCTCGTGGTGGTGATCGTGACGCGGTCGGCCGCCACGAACTTCTTGTTGTAGACCGCGTAGGTCAGGTACAGCAGCACGAGCAGCAGCGCCAGGAAGCCCACCCCGAGGGTGCGCCTGATGCTGGGACGGTCGGTCATCCGGGTGGCCATCGCTAGCCCGCCAGCCGGACGGTCGTGGTGGTGCCCCAGATCGCCATCGAGAGCAGGAGGTCGACGACGCTGATCGCGACGATCGACGTGCGGACGGCGTGGCCGACGGCGACGCCCACGCCCGCGGGTCCGCCGGAGGCGTAGTAGCCGTGGTAGCAGTGGATCATGATGACGACGACGGCGAACACGAGCACCTTGCCGAACGACCACAGCACGTCGCCCGGTGGCAGGAACAGCTGGAAGTAGTGGTCGTAGGTGCCGGTGCTCTGCCCCTCGAGGCGGGTGACGGTGAGCCGGGACGCGAAGTACGACGACAGCAGGCCGACGACGTACAGCGGCACGACCGCGATCAGGCCGGCGATGACGCGCGTGGTGACCAGGAACGGCAGCGACGGGATGGCCATCACCTCGAGGGCGTCGACCTCCTCGCTGATGCGCATGGCGCCGAGCTGGGCGGTGAAGCCGCAGCCGACGGTGGCGGCGAGCGCGATGCCGGCGATGAGCGGGGCGATCTCGCGGGTGTTGAAGTACGCCGACAGGAACCCGGCGAAGGCCGCGGTGCCGAGCTGGTCGAGGGCCGCGTAGCCCTGGATGCCGACCTCGGTGCCGGTGAAGAAGCTCAGCGCGGTGATGACGCCGATGGTGCCGCCGATGACCGCCAGGGCGCCGGAGCCGAGCGTGACCTCGGCGAGCAGCCGCAGGATCTCCTTGCGGTAGATACGCACCGCGCGGGGCATCGCCGCGAAGGCCTTGACGTAGAACGCCAGCTGGTGGCCGAGGTCGTCCAGACCGTCCATCGGCCGCCGGTAGAGGGCGCGCAGGTTCGACTCGAGGGTGGCCACCGCTACATCCCCTTCGCCGGCACGAGCTGGATGTAGACCGCCGTGATCACGAAGTTCGTGACGAACAGCAGCAGGAACGTGATGACGACCGACTCGTTGACGGCGTCGCCGACGCCCTTGGGCCCGCCGGAGGCGTTCATGCCCTTGTAGGAGGCGACCACCGCGGCGATCATGCCGAACACGACGGCCTTGACCATTCCCTGCCACAGGTCGGGCAGCTGGGCCAGCGCGGTGAACGACGCCAGGTAGGCGCCGGGTGTGCCGCCCTGCAGCACGACGTTGAACACGTAGCCGCCCATGACGCCCACGACGCTGACCAGGCCGTTGAGGAACAGCGCGATCATCATGCAGGCGAGCACGCGGGGGACGACGAGGCGCTGGATCGGGTCGATGCCCAGCACCATCATCGCGTCGAGCTCCTCGCGGATGCGGCGCGAGCCGAGGTCGGCGGCGATGGCCGACCCGGCGGCGCCCGCGATGAGCAGCGCCGTGGCGATCGGACCGGCCTCGCGCAGGATCGCGAGCACGGCGGCCGAGCCGGTGAACGACTGCGCGCCGAACTGCTGGATCAGCCCGCCGACCTGCAGCGCGATGACGGCGCCGAACGGGATGGCGACGAGCGCCGTCGGGATGATCGTGACCGAGGCGATGAACCAGGACTGCTGGAGGAACTCGCGCAGCTGGAAGGGACGGCGGAACAGCCCCATGAACACGTCGAGCGCGAACGCGAAGAGCTTGCCGGCCGTCCCCAGGGGACGCGAGACCGTCGCGAGGCTCATGCGGTGGCCCCCGGCGCGAGCGACACGTCGTCCTCGAACGACCCGGGCGGCGGCGTGACGTTGTTGGCGCGGCACCACTCGCCGGGCGGCTTCTGGCCGCGGCGCGGGCGGCCGTCGGACGGCTCGAGCTGCGCGGGGATCGGGGGCAGCGCGGGCATGCCCTGCGACGCCTCCTGCGCGAGCTCGTCGGCGTCCTTCTCCTCGCTCATGCCGATCGGGCCGACGCGCTGGGCGTTGAGGAACTGCGCGACCACCGGCTCCTCGCTGGAGAGCAGCATCTCGCGCGGGCCGAACATGGCCAGGTGCTGGTGGAACAGCAGGCCGATGTTGTCGGGCACGGTGCGGGCGGTGTTGATGTCGTGCGTGACGATGAGGAACGTCGCGTCGATCTGCGCGTTGAGGTCGATGATCAGCTGGTTCAGGTACGCGACGCGGACCGGGTCGAGGCCGGAGTCGGGCTCGTCGAACAGGATGATCTCGGGCTCGAGCACGAGCGCGCGCGCCAGGCCGGCGCGCTTGCGCATGCCGCCGGAGATCTCACCCGGCAGCTTGGTCTCGGCCCCGACCAGGCCGACCATGTCCATCTTCTCCATCACGATCTGACGGACCTCGGACTCGGACTTGCGGGTGTGCTCGCGCAGCGGGAACGCCACGTTGTCGTACAGGTTCATCGAGCCGAACATGGCGCCGTCCTGGAACAGCACGCCGAAGAGCTTGCGGATCTCGTAGAGGTCGCGCTCACGGCAGTTCGGGATGTCGACGCCCTCGATCCAGACGTGACCGGTGTCGGGCTTCAGCAGGCCGATGAGGGCCTTGAGGAACACCGACTTGCCGGTGCCGGAGGGTCCGAGCATGACGGAGATCTCGCCGGCCGGCAGCGTCAGGGACACGTCGCCCCAGATCAGCTGCTTGCCGAACGACTTGGCCAGGTTCTCGACCTTCACCTCGACGCCCATGCACGCCCCTCCTCGCCTGCTCGGTGGCCACCTCGGACACGGCTCTCCCCCGCGGTCCGACGTGGTGTACCTCACTGAACGAGCCCGAGAGCGTCAGGTTACGGCCTGATGACCAGCGGCGTACCCGGGTCGTCCGATTTGCGGTCGGCGCACGTTACCCCGCGGTAGCCGACAAGTGCAACTGCGTGTTGCAGTTGGGACGGGAGGGTGCGGACGTGCGACAGGGCGCCCGCCCCCTGGTGGGGACGAGCGCCCTGTCGGTGCAGCTCAGGTGGTGCGAGCGGCCGGGCGAGCCCGGCCTGCCGTCACTTGAGGGTGACGGAGGCTCCGGCGGCCTCGAGGGCCTCCTTGGCCTTCTCGGCAGCAGCCTTGTCGACGCCCTCGAGGATCGCCTTGGGGGCGGCCTCGACGAGGTCCTTGGCCTCCTTCAGCCCGAGGCTGGTGAGCCCGCGGACCTCCTTGATGACCTGGATCTTCTTGTCGCCGGCGGACTCGAGGACGACGTCGAACTCGTCCTGCTCCGCAGCGGCCTCGGCCGGAGCGGCGGCGCCGCCGGCAGCGGCGGCGGCCACGGGGGCAGCGGCCTTGACGTCGAACGTCTCCTCGAACTCCTTCACGAACTCGCTGAGCTCGAGCAGGGTGAGCTCCTTGAACGCGTCGAGGAGCTCGGCGTTGGACAGCTTCGCCATGGTGGCGGTCCTTTCTGTGGTGAACCAGACCCCGAGGGGGTCACGGATGGGGCGTTCAGCCCTCGGTGGTCTCGTCGGCCTTGGCCTCGGAGTTCTCCTCGGCGGGTGCCTCGGAGGCGTCCTCGGCCGGAGCCTCGGACTCGGTGCCGGCGGCGGCCGCGGGGGCCTCGCCTGCGCCTGCGATGACGGACGGGTCCTGCTGGGCCTTCGCCTCGAGGGCCGCGATGGTGCGCACGGCGTTCGAGAGCGGGGCCTGGAACAGGGCCGCGGCGCCAGCGAGGCTGGCCTTCATGCCGCCCGCGAGCTTGGCGAGGAGGACCTCGCGCGACTCGAGGTCGGCCATGGCGTTGACCTCGGCGGCCGCGACAGCGCGACCGTCCAGGTATCCGCCCTTGATGACCAGCGGCTCGTTCGCCTTGGCGAAGTCACGCAGGCTCTTGGCCACGACGACGGGGTCGCCGGTGATGAACGCGATCGCCGTGGGACCGGTCAGCAGGTCGTCGACACCGTCGACACCCGCCTCGCGTGCGGCGATCTTGGCCAGGGTGTTCTTCGTGACCGAGTACTGCACGTTCTCACCGAGGGCACGCCGCAGGTCCTGCAGCTGCTTGACGGTGAGACCGCGGTACTCGGTGAGGACGGCTCCGTCCGAGCTGCGGAAGTTCTCCGCGAGCTCGGCGACGGCTGCCGCCTTGTCCGGGCGCGCCATGGGTCTCCTTCCACACGTGCTCTTGAGGTGCCGAGGACGTGGAGGGCCGGTACATGACGAACGCCCCGGCGCAGAGGCAACGGGGCGCGGGTGCTCGACGGGGTCGAGCTGGCATCGTCACCTGCGCGGGCCGTCCGGAGCGTTCCGGACCTTCGGACCCGACGGGTGTCGGGCGACCAGCGGTCTTCGGCGTTTGCAGTCTACGGGCCGGGGCGCCACGCCTCCAAATCGGTGCGCACCCCCCGCCCCACCCGTCACCGGATTCCCAGGTTCACCTGGGAAACCGACGACACCCTGGGAAGTTCTCCGGGGTCCCGTCGGACTCCCAGGTGAACCTGGGAAACCGACGGCCCGAGGAGGTCAGGAGGTGGGGGTGGGCAGGGCGCCCTTGAACGGGTCGTTCTTGGTGATCTGGTCGGCCGGCGGGGCCTGGACGTCGACGTCCTCGCCCCACTTGCTGAAGTCGAGGCGGACGTCGGCGCCGCTGACCTGAGTGGTGACGCGGCGCGGCAGGTTGTCCTCGCCCACCCAGAAGGTGGCGGTGACCTCCGACGGGACGCCGGCGGTGCTGCCGGACGCCTCGGCGCCCGCACCGGCGGCGGCCTGCGCCTTGGCGGTGTCGACGACGACCTCGTACGGCTGCGCCTGCACGCCGTCGATCTCCTTGGGCGACCCCTTCTTCTCGAAGGACGTGATCGAGCCCTCGAGCGCCTTGAGGCTGGCCGCGGGGTCCATCTGGTCGACGACGCCGCCGAACGACTTGGCGAGCGGGTTGCTCGGGTCGTCGAGGTCGATGGTCGCGAACTTGTTCTCGCTCAGCGGGCCGAGGTTGGTGTACAGGGTGCCGTCGACGAGGCGGACCTCGACCTGCCCCATGCCGGGCACGGTCAGCTTCATCGCCATCGAGCTGTCGGCACCGCTCTCGCCGACCTCGACGTCCCCCTCGGCCTCCACCTGCTGCGAGCCGGCGTCGGCCTTCAGCGTCAGGTGGGTGGTGCGCGCCTCGCGCTGGGCCTGCCCGACCTGGTCGACGAAGTTGGCCTGCGTCAGCGTGGCGGTCGTCCCGCTCGAGACGTTGGAGGCCTCGTCCGAGGCGGCCTGCTCGGCGCCGCCGCCGCAGGCGGTCAGGGTGAGGGCGGCCGCGGCGATGCCGGCGACGAGGGTGGGGCGGAGCTTCATGGTTCTCCCGGTCGAGAGGGTGGCGCGGGGCGTGACGGGTGGTCCTGTCCCAGGGTAGGGCCCGCGGGCAAGGGCACGCCCGGGGACGCACGACGCCCCGCGACCGGTGTCGGTCGCGGGGCGTGGTGGGTGCGCCGGGGCGCGGGGTGCGTCAGGCCTCGACGTCGTCGGAGGCCACGTTGCGGGTGCGGTTGGGGTCGACGGGGACGCCGGGGCCCATGGTCGTCGACATCGTCACCTTGCGGATGTAGCGGCCCTTGGAGCTGGCCGGCTTGAGCCGCAGCACCTCCTCGAGCGCCGCCGCGTAGTTCTCCGCGAGCTGCTCGACGGTGAACGACGACTTGCCGATCAGGAAGTGCAGGTTGGAGTGGCGGTCGATGCGGAACTCGATCTTGCCGCCCTTGATGTCCGACACGGCCTTGGAGACGTTGGGGGTCACCGTGCCGGTCTTGGGGTTGGGCATCAGGTTGCGGGGGCCGAGGACGCGTCCGAGGCGACCGACCTTGCCCATCATGTCGGGCGTCGCGACGACGGCGTCGAAGTCGAGCCAGCCACCGCTGACCTTCTCGACCATGTCGTCGGAGCCGACGAAGTCGGCGCCGGCCTCGATGGCCGCCTCGGCGTTCGCACCGGTGGCGAACACCAGGACGCGGGCCGTCTTGCCGGTGCCGTGCGGCAGGTTGACCGTGCCGCGGACCATCTGGTCGGCCTTGCGGGGGTCGACGCCGAGACGCATCGACACGTCGACGCTGGAGTCGAACTTCTTGCTGCCGGACTGCTTGGCCAGGGCCACCGCCTGCACGGGGCTGTAGAGGTTGTCCGGGTCGATCTTCTCGGCGACCTCGCGGTACGCCTTGCTGCGCTGTGCCATGTCTGGTTTCTCCTCACCAGGGTGTGGTCGTCGGGCCATGCGCGTGCCCTGCCACAGAACTGTCGGGTGGTTGGTCCGGCCGGGGCCGGGTGCTGCGAGCCACGTCGTGGACGCGGCGGGACGACCTGCGTCAGTCGACGGTGACGCCCATGGAGCGCGCGGTGCCCGCGACGATCTTCATGGCGGCGTCGAGGTCGGTGGCGTTCAGGTCGGGGAGCTTGGTCTCGGCGATCTCGCGGACCTGGTCCTTCGACAGCGAGGCGACCTTGTCGGTGTGGGGGGTCGCGGAGCCGCTCTTGATGCCCGCGGCCTTCTTGATCAGCTCGGCTGCCGGCGGCGTCTTGGTGACGAACGTGAACGACCGGTCCTCGAAGATGGTGATCTCGACGGGGACGACGTTGCCACGCATGGCCTCGGTCGAGGCGTTGTACGCCTTGCAGAACTCCATGATGTTGACGCCGTGCGGGCCCAGGGCCGTACCGACGGGCGGGGCGGGGGTGGCCGCACCGGCCTGCAGCTGCACCTTGACGAGTGCGGCGATCTTCTTCTTCGGAGGCATGTCTCTTCCTTCTCGTGGTCATGGTGGGCCTGCCTCGGCCCTGCCACTGGTGGGTGGTGCTGCCCGGCCGAGCCGGGCGGTGCGTCAGGCGCGCTGCACCTGGGTGAAGCTGAGCTCCACCGGTGTCTCGCGCCCGAAGATCTCGACGAGGGCCTTGACCCTCTGGGCGTCCACGTTGATCTCGGTGATCGTGGCGTGGAGCGTGGCGAACGGCCCGTCGACGACCATGACCGAGTCGCCGACCGCGAAGTCGTCGAACTCGACCTTGGGGGCCGACGGCTTGGACGCGGCGCCGCCGCTCTCGGCGGGGGCGTTCGCGGCGGCCTCGGCCTCGACGGCGGGCGCCAGCATGCTCTCGACCTCGGACAGGCTGAGCGGCACCGGCTGGTGGGAGTTGCCCACGAACCCGGTGACCGACGGCGTGTGGCGCACGGCGCCCCAGGACTCGTCGTTGAGGTCCATGCGGACCAGGACGTAGCCGGGGAGCGTGGTGCGCTTGACCAGCTTGCGCTGGCCGTTCTTGATCTCGGCGACCTCCTCGGTGGGGACGACCACCTCGAAGATGAAGTCCTCCATGTTCAGCGAGGTGGTGCGGTTCTCCAGGTTCGCCTTGACCCTGTTCTCCATGCCGGAGTAGGTGTGCACGACGTACCAGTCGCCGAACTGGGAGTACAGGCGCTCGCGGAACTCCTGCAGCGGGTCGGACGGCGCGTCGTCCGCGGCCTCCTCGGCGAGGGTCTCCTCCTCGTCGGCCTCGGCGGCCGCCTCGACCTCGGCGCCGTCGGACTCGGCCTGCTCCACCAGCGCGTCGGCCTCGGGGTCGGGGTCGACGTCGGCGGCGGTGACCTCGTCGGAGGGCAGCACGGCGTCGTCCTCGGGCTCGACGTCGACGACGGGCTCGAGGTCGGCGTCCAGGCCGGCGTCCTCGCTCAGCTCGTCCTCGCCGGCGTCCACGACGTCCTGGTCGGGGAGCGTCCCGGCCTCGGTGACGTCGGACGCGGCGTCGAGGCCCTGCTCGTACTCGTCGATCTCGACGTCCTGCTCGAGGTCGGAGGCGCCCTCGGGAGCGACGTGCTCCTCGGCCTCGCGGACGGCGGCGTCGGCCTCGGGGTCACCGAAGACGTCGTCCTCGGTCTCGAGGTCGACGTCGGTCTCGTCGTACGGCTGCGACACGCTGGGTTCCGTCACCTTCACACTCGTCTGCTTGCCCGACCGAACGGTCAGGCGAAGATCTTGAAGATCAGCTGGCCGAACCCGTAGTCCAGGCCCGCCACGATCGCCATCATCACCAGCACGAACACGAGCACCACGAAGAAGTACGTGACGACCTGATCGCGCGTCGGCCAGACGACCTTGCGGAGCTCGGCCACGACCTGGCGGTAGAACGTCAGCGGCGGGGTCCGCTTGCCGCGGGGCTCCTGGCCGCCCTTGGTGCGGGACGAGGTGTCGGTCACCGGTGACGCCTTCCTCTGGTCGCAGTGCTGGATGCTGATCTGGTCGGTGCTGATGTGGTCTTGCAGGGCACGAGGGACTTGAACCCCCAACCTTCGGTTTTGGAGACCGATGCTCTGCCAGTTGAGCTAGTGCCCTACGGCGGTCCGTCCCGGTCGGCACACCGTCGAGGGCATGGCGATCAAGGGCGGGGATCCACCAGCATCGAAGTGTACGGGAGGGCGCGGCGGCGAGTCGAACCGAGGTGCGTGGCCCGTCAAGACCGCCGCAAGCCGTCCCGGGTCGGCGTCGACGGCGCCCCGACGGCTGACACCATGGTCGCGTGAGAGCCGTGCGTGAGCTTCCCAAGGCCCATCTGCACCTGCACTTCACCGGGTCCATGCGCCACGGGACCCTCCTCGAGCTCGCCGAGCGGGACGGGATCTCCCTCCCGGCGGCGCTGATCGAGGAGTGGCCGCCCGAGCTGGTGGCCACCGACGAGAAGGGCTGGTTCCGCTTCCAGCGCCTGTACGACGTGGCCCGCTCGGTCCTGCGCACCGAGGACGACGTGCGCCGGCTCGTGCGGGAGGCGGCCGAGGACGACGTCGCCGACGGCTCGGTGTGGACCGAGATCCAGGTCGACCCGTCGGGGTACGGCGCGCGCTTCGGCGGGATCACCGCGTTCACCGACCTCGTGCTCGACGCGGTCGCCTCGGCCGAGCGCGACACCGGGCTGGGCATGCGCGTGGTGATCGCCGCCAACCGGACGCGGCACCCCCTGGACGCGCGCACGCTGGCGCGGCTGGCCGCGCAGTACGTCGGACGCGGTGTCGTCGGGTTCGGGCTGTCGAACGACGAGCGGCGCGGCACCACCGAGGACTTCGCGCGGGCGTTCGAGATCGCGCGGCACGCGGGCCTGGCCAGCACCCCGCACGGCGGCGAGCTGCGCGGGCCCGACAACGTCCGGGCCTGCCTGCAGCACCTGCACGCCGACCGCCTCGGCCACGGTGTCCGCAGCGTCGAGGACCCCGCGACGCTCGAGGCCGTCCGCGAGGCCGGCGTCACGCTCGAGGTGTGCCCGGCGTCGAACGTCGCCCTGGGTGTCTACGACACCTACCAGGAGGTGCCGGTGCGACAGATCGTGGACGCCGGCGTGCAGGTGAGCCTCGGCGCCGACGACCCGCTGCTCTTCGGCACCCGCCTGGCCGGCCAGTACTCGATCCTGCGGGCGAGCCAGGACTTCTCCGACGCCGAGCTGGCCGGCCTCGCCGCGTCCTCGTTGCGCGGCTCCTTCGCACCCGACGACGTCAAGGCGACCGCCCTCGCCGGCGTCGACGCGTGGCTCGCGAGCGCACCCGACGCGGACCCGCCTGACACCGGCGACGTGCCCGCCTCCCGACCCCCGACCGTGGGAGGGTGACCCCATGAGCACCTCGGACTCCAGCGGGCAGGGACCCGACGACCAGCAGCCGCCGTCGGGCGACTCCTCCCCCGACTACTGGGAGCAGCAGAGCGGGCAGGGCGGCACGCAGTCGTGGGGCCAGCCGCCGCAGTCGTACGGCCAGCAGGGGTACGGACAGCAGCAGTACGGCCAGCAGGGGTACGGGCAGCAGCCCTACCCGCAGGGCGGGTACGGCCAGCAGGGCTACGCGCAGCAGGGGTACGGCTACGGCCCGCCGCCCAAGCACCCGCAGGCCACGACGGTGCTGGTCGTGGGCATCCTCGGCCTGCTCATCTGCCAGATCGCCTCGCCGTTCGCCTGGGTCATGGGTGGACGCGCGCTCAAGGAGGTCAACGCCAACCCCGGCCGCTACTCCGGCGAGGGCGAGCTCAAGGCCGGCTGGATCTGCGGCATCATCGGCAGCGTCCTGCTCGGGCTGAGCCTCCTCGCGGTCGCGTTCTTCGTCGTCATCGCCATCGTCGCGGGCGCGAGCTCGACGTCACCGTGAGCGACCAGGGCACCCCGCCGCAGGACCCGGCCGGCCAGGGCACCCCGCCCCAGCAGCCGCCGTCGTACGGCTACGGGCCTCCGCCCGGGTACGGCCCGCCGCCGGGCTACGGACCACCGCCCGGGTACGGTCCCCCGCCGGGCTACGGACCGCCGCAGCAGGGCTGGGGCTACGCGCCCCCGCCGGCGCCCAACGCGCCCGGAGCCGTCGCCGCGCTCGTGATGGGCATCATCGCGATCGCCGGCGGGTTCGTCTGCTTCCTGCCCGTGCTCGTCGCCCCCGTGGCCTGGGTGTTCGGCCACCGGGCCGTGCGGTTCATCGACCGCTCCGAGCCCGGCGCCTACACGGGCCGCGGCATGGCCCTGGCCGGATGGATCCTCGGCGTCGTCGGCACGGTGCTGCTCGTGCTCGCCGTCGTCGGCGTGGTCGTGCTCGTGGTCATCGGGGCCAACGGCGGCTTCGAGCCGAGCGACCCCTCGCCCACCTTCGGCGACGAGCCCGACCTCGGCGCGCGCCTGCTGCTGGGCCTGCTCGGTCGCTGACTACAGCTCGCACCCCACGAGCACCGGCTCGTTGACGAGGTCGACGCCGTACCGCCGACGCACGCCGTCGCGCACCTCGCGGGCCAGGGCGAGCAGGTCGGCGCTGGTGGCGTGGCCGCGGTTGGTCAGCGCGAGCGTGTGCTTGGTCGACAGGGTGGCCTCGCCGGTGCCGTGGCCGCGCTCGAAGCCCGCGCGGTCGATCAGCCACGCGGCACTGGTCTTGACGGTGCCGTCGGGCTGGGGGAAGCGCGGCGCGTCGGCGGGCAGGTCGGCGGCGGCGTCGGCGGTGAGCACCGGGTTGGTGAAGAACGAGCCGGCGCTCCAGGTGTCGTGGTCGGCGGCGTCGAGCACCATGCCCTTGCCCGCACGCAGGCGCAGCACCGCGTCGCGCACGTCCTGGGCGGGGGCGCGCTCACCCACCTCGACGCCGAGGGTGCGCGCCAGCTCGGCGTAGGCGACCGGTCCGGACAGGTCGGCCAGCGCCAGCTGGAAGCTCACCGTCAGCACCACGTAGCGGCCGGGCTCGGCCTTGAAACGGCTGTGCCGGTAGCCGAAGTCGCAGTCGGCGGCCGCCAACGTGCGCACCCGCCGGTCGTGACGGTCGTAGGTGCGGACGCTCGCGATCGTCTGCGCGACCTCCTGGCCGTAGGCGCCGACGTTCTGCACCGGCGACGCGCCCACGAGCCCGGGGATGCCCGAGAGCGCCTCGACGCCCTGCCAGCCCTGCGCCACGGTGTGCGCGACGAACTCGTCCCACGGCTCGCCGGCCTGGACGGCCACGAGCGCGCCGCTGCACAGGTCGGCCTCCTCGGCGACGCCGCGCGAGCGGACGAGCACGACCGTGCCGTCGAACCCGGAGTCGTCGACGAGCAGGTTGCTGCCCCCGCCGACGACGAGCAGGGGCTCGCCGGCGGCGTCGAGGTCGGCGACGGTGCGCACCAGGGCCTCGGCGTCGTCGGCCACCACGACCGAGCGGGCGGGCCCGCCGACGCGCAGCGTGGTGAGGTCGGCCAGGGTCTGCGGGGGCGCGTCAGGCACCGGTGGCGACCTCGGCGCGGGCCTGGCCCAGCACCTTCTCGCCGGCGACGGTGACGGTGAGGTCGACCCGCACGCGTCCGTCCTCGCCCTCGGTGGCCACGCCGGTGACCTCGAGCGCCACGCCGGCGTCGTCGTCGGGCACGACGACCGGCTTGGAGAACCGCACGCCGAACGAGACGAGACGGTCGTCCGGGCCGAGCCAGGACGACAGGGCGCGACCGGCGAGCGCCATCGTGAACATGCCGTGGGCGAGCACGCCGGGCAGGCCGACGTCGGTGGCCACGCGCTCGGACCAGTGGATGGGGTTGAAGTCGCCGCTGGCGCCGGCGTACCGGACGAGGTCGGCGCGGGTGATCGGGAACTGGGAGGGGCCGAGATCGGCACCGGGGGTCAGCGTCATGGCAGGTCCGTGGGCTCGGGGGCGCGGTGGACGAGGGTGGCGAACGCGGTGCAGACGTGCGCGCCGGACGCGTCGGTGACGTCGCTGCGGGTGCCGATGAAGTCGGCGCCGCCGCGCTGGCGGAGGGTGTCGACGGTGAGCTCGGCGACCAGCACGTCGCCCGGGACGACCGGGCGGGTGATCTCGAACCGCTGGTCGGCGTGGACGACGTTCTGCAGGCTGATGCCGACCTCGGGGTCGCGCATCAGGTCGGTCATCGCGCCGAAGGCGACCACGATCGGGAAGGTCGGGGGTGCCTGGCCGTCCGGGCCGGCGGGCTGGCCCACCGCGGCGGAGAACTCGGCGATCTTGGCGGCGCTGACGTCGTACGGCGCCGTGGGCGGGAAGGTACGACCGGCCAGGTCGGCTGGAACAGGCATGGCGCCGACGCTACCAACTCGGGTAGTCGTCGGCGCCACGGACCGGCGGGCGCGAGGCCCAGCGTCAGCGGGTCTCGCGGTGGTCGGTGTGGTTGCCGCAGCGGGGGCAGAACTTCTTCATGTCGAGCCGGTCGGGGTTGTTCCGACGGTTCTTCTTGGTGATGTAGTTCCGCTCCTTGCACACGGTGCAGGCCATGGTGATCTTCGGACGGACGTCGGAGCTCTTGCTGGCCACGGTGCTCTACCTCTACCTCTGGTCTTGGGTGGTGCGTGCGTCGCCGCCTGGCGGCGACTGGTCTGTGCTGACACGCTCTGTGCCTGTCACGGTCTGTGGTGGTAGCGGGGGCGGGACTCGAACCCGCGACACCACGATTATGAGCCGTGTGCTCTAACCACCTGAGCTACCCCGCCACTGGGTCGCCGCACGCGAGTGCGGCGACCCCGAGCCCCTTTACGGAATCGAACCGTAGACCTTCTCCTTACCATGGAGACGCTCTGCCGACTGAGCTAAAGGGGCAAGCCAGCGACAAAGATACATGGCGCCGGAGCACAGACGAAATCGGGTCAGGACCCGGCGTCACGGGCGAGCCCGCGGTTGATCCGCGAGGCCCACAGCGGGCCCTCATAGACGAACCCGGTGTACCCCTGGACGAGGTCGGCGCCCGCCGCCAGACGCGTCCGCGCGTCGTCCGCGGTGACCACTCCCCCGACCGAGACGAGCGCCGTCCGGTCGCCCACGCGGGCCCGCAGGCGGCGCAGCACCTCGACCGAGCGGGGCGCCAGCACCGGGCCCGACAGCCCGCCGGCGCCGGCCGCGTCGACGGTGCCGCGGGGCGTCCGGAGGTGGTCGGGACGGGCGATGGTGGTGTTGGCCGCGCTGATGCCGTCCAGGCCCAGCTCGAGTGCGAGGTCGGCGACGGCGTCGACGTCGGCGTCGGCGAGGTCGGGCGCGATCTTGACCACGAGCGGCAGGTGCGTGGTGCGCACGCCGTCGGCGGCCTCGCGCACGGCGGTGAGCAGGGGTCGCAGCTCGGCGGTGGCCTGCAGGTCGCGCAGCCCCGGCGTGTTCGGCGAGGAGACGTTGACCACCAGGTAGCTCGCGTGGGGTGCGAGCAGACGGGTGCTGAGCACGTAGTCGGCGACGGCGTGCTCGGGCGCGACGACCTTGGTCTTGCCGATGTTGACGCCGATCACGGCGTCGGCCGCCGGGCCGGAGTCGCGCAGGGCGGCCAGCCGGCGTCCGACCACCTCGGCGCCGTCGTTGTTGAAGCCCATCCGGTTGATCACGGCGTCGTCCTCGACCAGCCGGAACAGGCGCGGACGCGGGTTGCCGGGCTGGGGACGTCCGGTGACGGTGCCGATCTCGACGTGCCCGAAGCCGAGCGCGAGCAGGCCGGGCACGGCGGCGGCGTTCTTGTCGAAGCCGGCGGCCAGACCGAACGCGTTGGGGAAGGTCAGCCCCATCACCTGGCGCGGCGAGCGGGCGGACGTGGCCGCCTGCAACGCGGCGCGGACGCCGGGCGTCCGGCCCGCCAGCGCGATCGCGGCGAAGGCCCGCTCGTGGGCCCGCTCGGGGTCCATCTGGCTCAGCACACGGTCGAACAGGACGCGGTAGGCCACGTCGGCAGGGTATCGGCCGCCGCTGCCGCGCCGACCCGGCAGGTCAGCCGTGCGTGACGACGACCTTGCCGCGGGTGTGGCCCTCCTTGTTGGCCTCGAGGGCCTCGGCGGCCTGCTCGAGGTCGAAGGTCTGCGCCACCTCGACGGCGAGGTCGCCCGAGGCGACGAGGTCGACCAGCGACTGCAGCTCGGCGCCGTTGCCGCGGACGAAGACGTAGGTGCCGCCGAGGTCGTGCACGACGTCGGCGTCCACGATCGAGGCGACCCGCCCGCCGTCGGCCAGCAGCTGCGGCGTGGCGGCGAGGGCCTCGCCGCCGACCAGGTCGACGACCACGTCGACACCGTCGGGGGCGACCTCGCGGACGCGCTCGACGAGGCCGTCGCCGTACGTCACCGGGGTGACGCCGCGCTCGCGCAGGAACGCGTGGTTCCCCTCGCTCGCGGTGCCCACGACGGTCGCGCCGCGCAGGCGGGCGAGCTGGCTCGCGAAGCCGCCGACGCCACCGGCCGCCGCGTGGACCAGGACGGTGTCGCCGGCCGTCACCTCGAGGGCGTCGAGCAGCTGCAGGGCCGTGAGGCCCGCGAGCGGGAGTGCGCCGGCGGTGGTGAAGTCGACGCCGTCGGGGATCGTCGCGATCGCACGCTCGGGCACCGCGGCGAGCTCGGCGAACGTCCCGTTCTGGACGTGGTCCTGACGGTCGTAGGCCAGCACGCGGTCGCCGGCGCGCACCGTCGTCACCGCGGGGCCGACGGCCTCGACGACGCCGGCGACGTCCCAGCCCGGGACCATCGGCAGGTGGTGCGGGATCGCGCCCTGGAGGTAGCCGGCGACGATCTTCCAGTCGACCGGGTTGACGCCGGCGGCGCGGACGCGCACCAGCACGGTGTCGGGGCCGACGATCGGGTCGGGCTGCTCACCGACCCGCACGACGTCGAGGGGGTCACCGTAGGACTCGAGGTAGGAAGCACGCATGCCTGGGCCAACGGCGGTGCGCGCCGGGGCATTCCTGCCCCGACACGGCTCGAGCCCGGCCCCCACCGGGGACCGGGCTCGTGACGTGGCAGGTGCAGGGTTCGAACCTGCGTAGGCTGTGCCGGCTGATTTACAGTCAGCTCCCTTTGGCCGCTCGGGCAACCTGCCAGGGGGTCGTCGCCCGCGGGCGACAGGACGAAACAATAGCGTAGGGGCCGAGTCCGCTCGAACCCCCGCCCGGACGCACGCCGACCCACCTCTGGAGGACCCCCATGGCCGCCGACTCCTCGTTCGACATCGTGAGCAAGCTGGACCGTCAGGAGGTCGATAACGCGATCAACCAGGCCTCCCGCGAGCTGTCCACCCGCTACGACTTCAAGAACACCGGCGCGTCGGTCGAGAAGAGCGGCGAGGACGGCGTCGAGATCACCGCCAACGCCGAGGAGCGGGCCCTGGCCGTCCTGGAGGTGCTCAAGGAGAAGCTGATCAAGCGCGACGTGTCGCTCAAGTCGCTCGAGGCCGGCGACCCCCGCCAGTCGGGCAAGGACACCAAGATCTCCTGCACCTTCAGCGACGGCATCACCCAGGAGCAGGCCAAGAAGGTCTCCAAGCTCATCCGCGACGAGGGCCCCAAGGGCGTCAAGGTCCAGATCCAGGGCGACGAGCTGCGCGTCACGTCCAAGAAGCGCGACGACCTCCAGGCCGTCCAGGGCCTCGTCAAGGGCGCCGACCTCGACTTCCCCGTCCAGTTCGTCAACTACCGCTGATGGGGGCCGCAGTTTCCCAGGTATACCTGGGAAACTGCGGGCAGCACGGGAAACTTTCCATGGTCCCGACGAGATTCCCGGGCCAAGTGGGGCTGCCGTGACGGTTGGGACGAACGCGGCCGCCGACCCGACTCCCGCCTCGTCGCCGTCACACCCAGCACATCCGCCCCACTCGGCATGGAGAACTGACCCGATACCCGGAAAGTTCTCCGTGGCTGGCGCAGTTTCCCAGGTATACCTGGGAAACCGTCAGGGGATCCAGGACAGGAGGAGGTCGGGGTGGACGGAGGCCGCGACGAGGACGGCGGCGGGCAGCAGGACGCCGAGGCGGGCGACGACGACGGCGCGGGGCGGTGAGGGGCTGACGGTGCTGCCGGCCAGGGCCGTGCCCAC
This sequence comes from Solicola agrisoli, assembly GCF_049059935.1. Lineage (NCBI taxonomy): Bacteria > Bacillati > Actinomycetota > Actinomycetes > Propionibacteriales > Nocardioidaceae > Solicola > Solicola agrisoli. The sequence continues at coordinate 45,242 of NZ_JBMGQR010000022.1, forward strand.
CGGCCCGACCACCCGGACGATCAGCCGCAGGTAGTACACGAGCCCGACCACGACGTTGACGACGGCGACCACCGCGAGCCAGGCGTAGGGCGTGCCGAAGCGCGGGTCGAGCAGCGGCTCGAGCACCACGTACTTGGCCACCAGCCCGACCACCGCGGGCGGGAAGCCGGCCAGCGTCAGCAGGGCGAGCACCAGCGCTCCCCCGGTCCACGGCTCGACGCGCACCAGTCCGGTCACGTGGTCGAAGGACGTCCCGCCCCACCGTCGCCGGACCAGACCCACCACCCCGAACGCGACGAGGTTCGCCAGCCCGTAGACGGCCAGGTACCGCACGGGAGCCGACGACACCCCGGGGGTGGTCAGCACGGCCATCGGCACCAGCACGAACCCGGCCTGCGCGATCGACGACCAGGCGAGCAGCGCGACGACGTCGTCCTGCATCCAGGCGCCGAGGTTGCCCACGACGAGGGTCAGCGCGGCCGCCACCGCGACGACGGGACGCCACGCGTCACCCTGCAGCCCGAACGCCTCGGGCAGGACGAGCACCAGCGCGCCCGCGGCGCCGGTCTTCGACACCACCGACAGGTAGCCCGCGACCGGCACGCTCGCGCCGCGGTAGGTCGCGGGCACCCACAGGTGCAGCGGCACCGCGCCGAGCTTGAACAGCAGCCCGACGACCGTCAGCACGACCGCGGCGCCGACGGTCTCCTCCGGCGCCCGCGACGCCGACAGCCTCAGCGCGAGCTCGTCGTACACGAGGGTGCCGCTGACGCCGTAGACGAACGCGATGCCCAGCAGCGTCACGGCGGTCGAGACCACCGAGACGACGAAGAACGTCCACGCGCCGCGGGCCGCGTCGACGTCGCCGCGCCGCAGCCCGACGAGCGCGATCGACGGCAGCGAGAGCAGCTCGAGCGAGACGACGAGGGTCGCGAGGTCCTGGGCGAGCACCATCGACACCGCGCCCGACGCCGACACGAGCAGCAGGAAGTGCAGCTCCCCCGGTGGCATCGAGTCCTCGTGCTCCATGACCGCCGCGCCGAGCACGACGAGCAGGGTGCCGCCGAGCACGAGGACGCACAGCGCCTGCTGGAGCCCGTCGGGCCGAGCCGGCGACACGACGACGCCGAGGGCCACCACGAGCGCGGCGAACGACACCAGCCCCGGGCGTCGCCACGAGCGACGGGTGCCGAACGCGTCGAGCAGCAGCGCGAGCATGCCGCCGCCGGCGACGACGAGCGCGGGCAGGACGTCGGGCCAGTCGATCACCGCACACCTCCCAGCACCGCGAGCAGGTCGGGCTCGACGACGCCGAGCACCAGGCCGGGCGCGAGCCCGAGCGCGACGGTGGCCACGACGAGCACGCCCACCACGGGCACGTCGGAGCCCTGCAGGTCGGCGTCGCGGTCGTCGGGGGTCGGGACGCCCTGCAGCACGCGCCGCAGCATCGCCACGACGTAGGCCGACGTGAGGACGACGCCCAGCGCGGCGAGACCGAGCAGCGTCCACGCGAGCGGACGCCCGAGCACCGGGCCCACCTCGTACGCCGCCCGCAGCGCGAGCAGCTCGCCCCAGAACACGGCCAGTCCCGGCAGGCCGAGGCTGGCGATCGCGGCGAACGCCAGGACGCCCGCGGTCCAGGGCGTCCGCAGGTAGAGGCCGCGGCCGATCGCGTCCCACGACGTCGACCCGTACCGCCGCTTGAGCGCACCGGCGAGGAAGAACAGCAGCCCGGTGACGACGCCGTGCGCGACGCTCCCGAGGACGGCCGCGGCGACGCCGACCTCGCTCATCGTCGACAGGCCGAGCACCACGAAGCCCATGTGGCCGACGCTCGAGAACGCGATCAGCCGCTTGAGGTCGTGCTGCCGCAGGCACGCCAGGGACGACCAGAGGATGCCGACGACGCCGAACGCCGCGAGCCAGGGCGCGAGCCGCGCGGCCGGCTCGGGCGCCACCGCGAGCCACACGCGCAGCAGCCCGTACGTGCCGAGCTTGAGGAACACGCCCGCGAGCAGCACCGAGCCGACGGTGGGCGCGGCGGCGTGGGCGTCGGGCAGCCAGGTGTGCAGCGGCCAGACCGGCGTCTTGACGGCGAGCCCGAGCAGGATCGTCAGCGCCGCGAACGCGCCCACGGGGCCCGTGACGAGCACCCGCAGCACCGACAGGTCGGTCAGCTGCAGCGACCCGGCGAGCCGGGCGACGCTGATGAAGCCGGTCAGCATCAGCGCCGAGCCGGTGACGGTGAAGACGAGGAACCGGGTGGCGGCCGCCTGGCGTCCCGCGGCCTCGTCGCCCCAGCGCGCCACGACGAACCACATCGGGATCAGCGCGAGCTCGAAGAACACGAAGAACAGCAGCAGGTCGAGCGCGGTGAACACGCCCAGCGCGGCGCCGACGACGAGCAGCACCAGACCGACCAGCACGCCCGGCGGGCCGTCGCCGTCGGGGCAGTGGTCGACCAGGCTGAGGCAGCACAGCAGCCCGAGCAGCAGCGTCATCAGGACGAACGGCAGCGAGATGCCGTCCATCCCGAGGTGCCAGCGCGCACCGAGCGCATCGATCCAGGGCACGTCGACCTCGCCCGCCCGCGCGTCGGCGGAGCGTGCCGCCCAGGACGTCAGCACCAGCACCGCCGAGACGGCCGTGGTGACGACGCCGGCCACCGCCGCCGGTCGTCCGCCGACGCGGGTGCGGGCGACCACGAGCGCGCCGCCGACCAGCAGCGGCAGCAGGACCGCCGCGACGAGCGGGCTCACCGGACGACCACCGCCATGACGAGAACGGCGACCGCGACCCCGGCGGCGAGCACGGTGGCGTAGGTCTGGACGTTGCCGGTGACGGCGCGGTCGGACAACCGGGCGCCCGCACGGGCGGTCGCCGCGACGCCGCGCGGGTAGGCGTCGACGACCTGGTGGTCCAGGGCCACGACGACGTCGGCGACCCGTCCGACGCCCGCGCCGATCGCGTCGTTCAGCCGCTCGAATCCGCCCTCGGTGCGCAGCGCGGGGGCCGCCGGGCCGAGCAGGTCGGCCGGGTCGGCGCCGCGGCGCAGGACGGGCACGGTGACGGCGACCGCCGCCAGCACGAGGACGGTCGTGACGACGCCCGTCAGCAGGTGCGGCTCCTGCGTCAGCGAGTACGCGAGGACGCCCACGGCGAGCAGCACCAGCGGCGCCGACATGGCGACGGGCTCGTCGCGGCGGCCGGCGGTGGCGACGTCGGGCACCGGGCCGAGGAACACGCGCCACCACGTCCGCAGCGCGTAGGCGGCGGTGACGACGACCGTCGCGAGCCCCGCCGCCACGACGACCACCGCCACCCATCCGGCGACGGGCCCGCTGCCGTCCACCGCGCCGAGGCCCGCGTCCAGCACGGCGTCCTTGGTGAAGAAGCCCGACGTGGGCACGACGCCCGCGAGCGCGACGAAGCCGACGGCCGACGTCCACGCGGTGACGGGGAGCCGACGCCGCAGGCCACCCGCCGCGGACAGCGCGGTCGACCCGACGGCGTGCGCGACGCAGCCCGCCGAGAGGAACAGCAGGGCCTTGAACAGGCCGTGGGCGACGAGGTGGGCCGTCGCCGCGTCGGGGTCGCCGACGGCGATCGCGGCGAACATGTAGGCCAGCTGGCTGACGGTGGACCACGCGAGCACCCGCTTGAGGTCGTCGCTCACCAGCGCCAGCAGCGCGGCGCCGAGCATGGTGGCCGACGCGACGAGTGCGAGCACCGTGGGCACCACCGACGACGCCGTCACCAGCGGCTCCAGCCGCGCGAGGACGTAGACGCCCGCGGCGACCATCGTGGCGGCGTGGACGAGCGCGCTGACCGGCGTCGGGCCGGGCATCGCGCCGGGCAGCCAGGCCTGGAACGGCAGCTGCGCCGACTTGGCCAGCACCGCCACCAGCACCAGCAGACCGGCGCCGACGACGACGGGGTCGGGCCCGTCGACCCGGGCCAGCACCTCCGAGACGCGGTAGGTGTCGTAGTGGGCCCCGATTGCGAGGACGCCGACGATGAGCCCGAGGTCGCCGACGCGCGTCGTCAGGAAGGCCACCACCGCGCCGCGACGGGCCGCCGCGAGCTCGACGTGGTGGCCGATGAGCAGGTAGGAGCAGATGCCCATCACCTCCCAGCCGACCACGAGCACGAGGAGGTCGTCGGCCACCACGACCGTCACCATCGCGAGCGTGAACAGCACGACGAGCCCCGCGTACGACCGGTAGCGCGGGTCGCCGTCGAGGTACGCGGTGGAGAACACCTGGACGAGCAGGCCCACCGTCGTCGCGAGCAGGACGACCGGCGCGGCGCGGCCGTCGAGGTGGGTGGCGACGTCGACGCCGAGCAGGTCGCCGCCGGTGACCCAGAGGTCGGTGCGGCCCGTCGCGTCACCCAGGTACGGGACGCAGGCGACCAGCGACAGGACCCAGACGACCGCGCTGGCGGCGACCCCCGCGGCGCCGGCGCGCGCGGTGGAGGTGCCCGAGACCGTGCTCACCGCGGCTCCCTCGCGGGGACGTCGTCGACGTCGGCCGAGCCGGTGGCCCGGAACAGCACGAGCACGATCGCCAGGCCCAGGCCGATCTCGGCGGCGGCGATCGCGATGACGAACAGCGAGAGCACCTGGCCCGAGTGCGACGGCTCGCCCCACCACGCGTCGAACGCGACGAGGTCGAGCGTGACGGCGGCGAGCATCATCTCGGCGCCGATCAGCACCAGCACCGCGTGACGGCGGGCGAGCACCCCGTACAGGCCGATCCCGAACAGCACGGCCGAGAGGATCAGCGGCCAGGCGAGGGGCATCAGACGTCGCCGTCCGACGCGCCGCTGTCACCGGCCGTGCGCTGCCCGGTGGAGAGCGCGATCGCGCCGACGAGCGCGGCGAGCAGCACGACGCTGAGGATCTCGAACGGCAGCACCCACTGGGTGAACAGCGCCTGCCCGATCACCTCCGGCGACCCGACGGTGGGGCTGACGACCTGCTGGCCGGCGAACCCCGTCCAGCCCAGGACGCCGAGGCCGAGGCTGGTCGCGACGGACAACACGGCGGCCACCCAGCGGTTGCCGGTGAGCGTGGCCGAGCCGGGGCCGGTGGGCGCACGGGTGAGCATCAGCGCGAAGACGAGCAGGACGACCACCGAGCCGAGGTACACGAGCACCTGTACCCAGGCGAGCAGCTCGGCGGCGAGCAGCAGGAACGTCCCGGCGAGGGCGCCGAGCGTCAGCACGAACCAGAGCGCGGCGTGCACGAGACGGTCGCAGGTGACGGCCTGCAGCCCGGAGAACACGCACACCGCGGCGAGCACCAGGAACACCACCTGGACGGCGCTCACGGCCCCTCCTCGGCGGGAGGGGCCTCGGTGGGCGGAGCCTCCGCGGCCCGCGCCTTCTCGACCGCCGCGCGGGCGGCGTCGAGCTCCTTGGGGTCGGCGGCGTGAGGGTCGAGCGGCTGCGGCGGCGGCACCGTCCACATCCACTCGCGCAGCCGGTCGCGGCCGTGCGTGAGGTCGCGGATGTCGGTCTCGGCGTACTCGAACTCCGGCGACCAGTGCAGTGCGTCGAACGGGCAGACCTCGATGCAGATGCTGCAGTACATGCACAGCGAGAAGTCGATGTCGAAGGAGTCGAGCACGCTGTGGCTGCGGTCGCGGCCGCCCTCGGTGGTGGCCGGCTCGACCTCCTGGTGGGAGTCGATGGTGATGCACCACGCCGGGCACTCGCGCGCGCAGAGCATGCACGACGTGCAGTTCTCCTCCTGCAGCGCGATCACGCCGCGCGAGCGCGGGGGCAGGGCCGGCGCGACGTCCGGGTACTGCTGGGTGACCGCGCGACGGGTGAGCGAGCGCCAGGTGACCCTCAGGCCCGCGGCCAGTCCGCGCCCGGGCCACCTCATGCGACGGCCAGGGCGACGACGGTCGTGAGCGCGAGCTGCACCAGGGTGACGGGCACGAGCACCTTCCAGGCCAGGGAGTTCAGCTGGTCCTCGCGGAGCCTCGGCCAGGCCACCCGGGCCCAGATGACGAGGAACGCGACCACCGCGATCTTGAGCAGCGACCAGACCACACCGAGCTGGTCGGACGCGAACGGGCCCCTCCACCCGCCGAGGAACAGCACCGTCGTGAGCGCGGCGACGACCACGATGCCGGCGTACTCGGCGAGCAGGAACATCGCGAACCGCATGCCGCCGTACTCGGTGAACGGCCCCATGACGAGCTCGGCGTCGGCGAGCGGCGCGTCGAACGGCGGGCGCTGCAGCTCGGCCAGGCCGGCGACGAGGAACACCAGCGCGCCGGGCAGCTGCCACAGCAACCACCACGGCTGCCACGCCTCGACGATGCCGACCAGCGACAGCGTGCCCGCGGCCATCGCCACCGACGCGGCGGCCAGGACGAACGGCAGCTCGTAGCTCATCAGCTGCGCCGCGACGCGCATGCCACCGAGCAGCGAGTACTTGTTGGCGCTGGCCCAGCCGCCCATCAGGGTGCCGAGCACGCCGAGGCTCATCACCGCGAGGACGAAGAACAGGCCGGTGTCGAGGTCGCGTCCGACGACGCCGGGGCCGAGCGGGATCGCGACCATCACCACCAGGTACGGCACGAGCGCCAGCGACGGGGCGAGCGCGAAGACGGTGCGGTCGGCCGCGGCCGGGACGACGTCCTCCTTCTGCGCGAACTTCACGCCGTCGGCGACCAGCTGGGCCCAGCCGTGGAACCCGCCGGCGTGCATCGGCCCCAGGCGCGACTGCATGTGCGCCATCACCTTGTGCTCGGCCTGCCCGACCAGCAGCGGCAGCGTGAGGAAGGCGCCGAGGACCACCAGCCCGCGCAGCACGATCTCGAGCGCCTCAGGCACCGTCGTCCCCCTCGGCCGGGGGCGGGGCGACGTCGGCCTGACGGCGCGAGCGACGGGCCCGCGGGGCTGGCGTGCCGGGCGGGGCGTCCGTGGACGCGGCGGCCGTCCGTCCGCGCCGGGGTCGCTGCGCCGCGACGGGCGCACGGGCCGGTGCGAGCGGGTCGGGCGCGTCGCTGCCGGGCTCGCGCGGCCCCCACACCTCGGGCTCGGGCACGCCCGGGGGACGCTGCCGGCGCCGTCCCGGGGACGAGCCGGCGGAGGCGACGTCGGCGTCGCTCTCGCCCGGCTCCTTGGCTCCCGGCCAGGCCTTGGCGACGCGCGAGGCGAGCACGAAGTCCTTGCGCAGCGGGTGGCCCTCGAAGCGCTCGGGCAGCAGCAGCGTGGTCAGCGCGACGCCGCCGTCGAAGCCGATGCCGAACATCTCGTGCGTCTCGCGCTCGTGCCAGGCCGCGCCCTCCCAGACCGGCACCAGGGAGTCGAGCGACGGCGACTCCCGCGGCACCGTCGTGGCGACGAGCAGGTGCCGCAGGCCGCCCTGGTCGCCGAGCCGGGCGACGTGGCAGACCACGGTGAAGCCGGCGTCGAGCTCGTCGACGGCGCTCAGCCAGTCGAAGTACGACAGGCCGACTCGGTCGCGCAGCGCGAGCAGGACGGTGCGCCAGACGGCGGCGGGCACATGCAGCGTCGGGGGGCCGAAGCCGTCCTCGACGCGCAGCCCGTCCGCGAGGTCGCCGGCGGCGGCGCGGGCGACGTCGAGCGCCTCGGTCGGCGCGGTCATCGTCCCTCGGGCGGGTCGACCCGCGGCGACAGCAGCGACGTCGCACCGCGCGGGGCGTACCGCTGCGACAGGTCCTCGCCGGCGATGTGGTCCTGGAGCTTGACGATGCCCTGCAGCAGCGCCTCGGGACGCGGCGGGCACCCCGGCACGTAGACGTCGACGGGGATGATCTGGTCGACGCCCTTGGTGACGCAGTAGGAGTCCCAGTAGGGCCCGCCGGAGTTGGCGCACGAGCCGAACGAGATGACGTACTTGGGCTCGGGCATCTGCTCGTAGAGCCGCTGGATCGCCGGCGCCATCTTGTCGGTGACGGTGCCCGAGACGACCATCAGGTCGGCCTGGCGGGGCCCCGGTGCGAACGGGATGACGCCGAGGCGGATGAAGTCGTGGCGCGACATCGAGCTGGCGATGAACTCGATCGCGCAGCAGGCGAGGCCGAAGTTGAACACCCAGAGCGAGTAGCGGCGTCCCCAGTTGAGCAGGTAGCGCACGGGACGCGGCGCGAGCGCCGAGCCGGGGCCCAGGGTGGGGTCGGAGAAGACCGGGTCGGGCAGCCGGACGACGGGGCGGTCTAGGTCCACGTGAGCACGCCCTTGCGCCAGGCGTAGACCAGGCCGAGCGCGATGAAGCCGAGGAAGACGCCCATCTCGACCGCCGCGTCCCACCCGATCGTGGTGAAGACCGTGGCCCAGGGGAACAGGAACACCGCGTCGACGGCGAAGATCACGTAGAGGTAGGCGTAGACGAAGTAGCGGACGTTGCCCTGCGCCCACCCCGTGCCGACGGGGTCGACGCCCGACTCGTAGGTGAGCTGCTTCTCGCGGCCCGGACGGCTCGGGCGCAGGAACCGGTTGACGCCGAGCATCCCCGCGGCGAGCGCGACGCCGAGCAGGCCGACGACGGCCACGCTCGCGTACGACCAGAGGTACCCCGCGCCCATGCGCGGCAGTCTAGGCTCGTCGCTCCGGCCAGTGGGTCAGCGGCCGCACCCGCCTTTCCTTGAACACACCGCCGCCTTGGTAAAGGGAAGACGCGTTTCCTTTAATAAGGTGATCCCATGGTCAAGGAATCGCACACCGTCGAGGGCTGGCCCAGCGTGACGTGGGAGTCCGTGGCCTGGCAGAGCCAGCACGACATCCCGATCTCTCGCACGCAGCGGCGACTTCACCAGGGGCCCTATGACGCGGCGGTCACGCCCTTGATCGCCGAGTGCGAGGTGGTCACCAGCCGGGAGGCACGAGCCGCCGCCCTCGACGCGACCACGAACATCACCCGATTCGACGAACGCGCCTCGCACCGACTCGGGGGTGGCGAGCTCGGCCCCATCGACACCGTCCTGCTGCGAACCGAATCGGCCTCCAGCTCGCAGATCGAGAACCTCACGGCGGGAGCACGCCAGCTCGCGATGGCCGTGCTCAAGGAGCCCGTGAGCAGGAACGCCACGATCGTGGCTCGCAACGTCGAGGCCATGCGCGCGGCCACAGGACTCGCCAAGGACCTCACGGTGCCTGCGGTCCTCGACACCCACCGGGCCCTGCTCCACGGCATCGACCCGGGCGCCGGAAAGCTGCGTGACCAACAGGTCTGGATCGGTGGAGGACAGATCGGTCCACACCACGCCGAGTTCGTCCCACCTCGGCACGAGCGCGTGCCCGCTGCGCTGGACGACCTCGCGCGGTTCATGGACCGCGACGACATCCCCCCGCTCATCCAGGCCGCCATCGCGCACGCGCAGTTCGAGACCATCCACCCGTTCACCGACGGCAACGGGCGCACCGGGCGAGCTCTCGTGCACGCGCTGCTGCGGAACAAGGAGATCACCCAGCGCGTCACCGTTCCCGTGTCCGCCGGCCTCCTCACCGACGTCGGCGCCTACTTCGACGCCCTCGCCGCGTACCGCGACGGGGACGTCAACCCGATCGTCCAACAGTTCGCCGAGGCGTCCTTCGAGGCGATCGGCAACGGGGAGCGTCTCCTGACCGATCTCGAGATCGTCCGGGGTGCCTGGTCCGAACGGATCACCGCTCGGCGGACCGCCGCCGCCTGGGGGCTGGCTGAGGCACTGCTCGCCCAACCAGCCGTCACCGCCGGTTTCGTCGCAGAGAAGCTCGAGGTCAGCGTCCCGACCGCGCTGGCAGCGATCGACCACCTCACGGAGGTCGGCATCATGACCCTGGTCAAGAAGCAGACCCGCAACCGCGTCTGGCAGGCCCCCGAGGTCGTGGACGCCCTCGACGCCTTCGCCCGCCGTGCCGGCCGCCGTCGCCGCTCCGGCTGACCCTCCCGTCCGCGATCCGAAGCCTTGGGGTGGTCATCTGACCTGTATGAGGACCACAAGGCTTCAGATCGCGGACGGGAGGGGCGCGCCGGTAGCGTCGAGGGCATGACCGACCTCCCCACCCGCACCATCGGCGACCTCACCGTCAGCGCGATCGGCCTCGGCGCGATGCCGCTGTCGATGAAGCCGGGCGAGCCCGGCCCCGAGCAGGCCGAGCAGGTCGTGCACGCGGCCCTCGACGCCGGCGTCACACTGATCGACACCGCCGACGCCTACTCCCCCGACGGCCGCCTCGGCCACAACGAGGAGGTGATCGCCTCGGCGCTCCGGTCGTACGGCGGCGACACCTCCGGCGTCGTCGTGGCCACCAAGGGCGGCCACACGCGCGACGGCGCCGAGTGGAACCTCGACGGCCACCCCGACTACCTCCGCTCGGCCTGCGAGGCGTCGCTGCGACGTCTCGGCACCGACGGCATCGGCCTGTACCAGCACCACCGGCCCGACCCCGCCGTCCCGTACGCCGAGACGATGGGCGGGCTGCGCGCGCTCGTCGACGCCGGGCTGGTGCAGCGCGTCGGCATCTCCAACGCGAACCCCGAGCAGATCCGTCAGGCCCGCGAGATCGTCGGCGACGCGCTCGTCAGCGTCCAGAACGAGCTGAGCCCGCGCTTCCGCTCGAGCCTGCCCGAGGTCGACGTGTGCGCCGAGCTCGGGCTCGCGTTCCTGCCGTGGAGCCCGCTCGGCGGCACCGGCAAGGCCGCCGAGCTGGGTGCCGAGCACGACGCGTTCGCCTCCGTCGCCGCCGAGCTCGACGTCTCGCCGCAGCAGGTGGCCCTGGCCTGGCTGCTCGGCCTGTCGCCGAACGTCATCCCCATCCCGGGCGCGAGCCGCCCGGCGTCGATCGAGTCGTCGGCGCAGGCCACGCGGCTGACGCTCAGCGCCGACCAGACCGCCCGGCTGTCGGCCTGACGGTCAGGCCGCCTCGGCGCGCCTCGTCGCGGGTCGGACGACCGCCCAGGTGAGGACCGCGCCGAGTGCGGTGACGGCCAGGATGACGGCCGCCATCGGCACGGCGGTGCCCTCGCCGAAGGCCCCGACGAGGGGCGCCACGAGCGCGCCCACGCCGAACTGGACGGTGCCGAGGAGCGCAGCGGCGGTGCCGGCGACCTCGCCGTGGCGGGAGAGGGCGAGCGCGGGCGTGTTGGGCATGGCGAGCGACACCGCGGCCATCACCACCGCGAGCGGGAGCATCAGCAGCACGACCGAGCCGGACCCGCTGAGCGTCACCGCGACGAGCGCGACGCCGGCGGCCACGCCCGCGATCGTCGACCACGACAGGATCTGCAGCGGCGTGAACCG